>JADFPY010000015.1 GCA_022562085.1 candidate division KSB1 bacterium
GGAAATGAAATGAAGGGTAAAACCAGCCCGTGTTGCGCCACATTCATTCTGGCAATTTTGATCATCGCTGTCGACCAAAATAGTGCTTATTCTCAAGAGACTCAAAACATTGGTACGCGCACCGTTTATTTAATCCGGCACGGTGATTACGACCACGAAGACCGGCGGGATCCGGATATCGGCCGTGGTCTGGTTCCCCTCGGGATCGCCCAGACGCGCCTGGTCGCCGATCGCCTGCGTAGGTTGCCCGATGAAATGACTTCCCTCCATAGCAGCACCATGACGCGGGCTCGCCAGACGGCCATGATCATCAATGAGGATTTTCCCAATCTCGAATTGCAGCAATCGCGTCTTTTGCGAGAATGCACGCCACCGACCTGGCGGGAAGATATTATGGCGCGTTCGGATTCGACGCGCATGAGCGCCTGCTCGGCCCAGTTCGAGGACGCTTTCGCCAAATATTTTGTTCCATCAGAGGATTCCACTGATCGACACGATGTACTTGTTTGTCACGGCAATGTGATACGTTATTTTGTCACACGTTCACTTCGTGTGGATACCCTGTCCTGGCTGCAGATGTCTATTGGGAATTGCAGTCTGACCATCATACGAGTTCGTGCTGACGGTTCAACCCAACTGGTCGCATACAGTGATGTGGGTCATTTGCCGGCAAATCTGCAAACCCGAACTGGCGGGGAAAATGAAGCTAAGAAGTTGACACTTCCTGAGGAAATTGAGAATTAGGAATTACAAATTAAGAATTATCGTAGGGGTAGAAATAAATAAATGAAACCGGCGCCGTTTAAATATTTTGCTCCTGGAACTCTCGAGGAAGCGCTAACGCATCTTGCTGAATACGGCGACGAAGCCAAAATCCTCGCCGGCGGGCAAAGTCTTGTGCCAACCATGAATTTTCGTCTGGCCCAGCCTGCTGTGCTCATCGATTTAAATCGGGTCGAGGAGCTGTTTTATATTAAAACTGAAAATTCTGCCGGACTCAAGATCGGCGCGATGACCCGGCACCAGGAACTAGAGTACAGCAAATTGATATTAGAAAAATCACCGCTGATTCGCGAAACCATGCCGCATATCGCCCATCCGCAGATTCGCAATCGCGGCACAATTGGCGGCAGTCTTGCTCACGCCGATCCTGCTGCTGAATTGCCGGCCGTCATGCTCGCCCTTGATGCAGAGTTTCTGCTTCGCGGCCAAAAAGCCGAACGTACGATTGCAGCCAAGGAGTTTTTCTTAGACCTGTTTTTTACAGCACTTGAACCGGAAGAACTAATAGTTGAAATTACGCTGCCTTCTCTGCCAAAAAACAGCGGCTGGGCTTTTCGCGAAATCGCCCGCCGCCACGGAGATTTTGCCCTGGTGGGAGTCGCTGCCGTTGTCACTTTAGATCAGAAGTCACAATGTGAACAAACGCGAATCGTGCTCATGAGCGTCGGTAACGCACCGGTTGAAGCTGTGCAGGCCCAGCAAGCTCTGATTGGACAAAAGCCCACGCCTGAAGCAATCCGTGCTGCTGCGGAAACGGCGGCGGAAAAAGACATCGACCCGCCGGGCGATATGCATGCCTCGGTGGATTATCGCCGGCATCTGGCGAAAGTGCTGACCGAGCAGGCGTTGACGGAGGCGTTTGAGCGGGCAAGCAAGAGTTGAAGAGCGAAAAGCGAATGAGCGAGGAGCGAAACCTCCGCCACGCTTTGACTGTTCGTTTACCTCGTTACGAAGCTCTGCTTCGTAACGCCAATGACTGAGAAGCTCCGCTTCTCATATTGAAGCAGGTGCTTAATTCTCAAGACCATTCCCAAGAAAACCTTGGGAATGAGACGAATAAATTAACGTATCAGGAGTGTCGTTCCCACGCAGAGCATGGGAACAAGCGGCTAGTTTTGAAGAACGAAATAAACACCTTGTCCACGGCAGTTGCCGGAGCATTACCCGACAGCCATCTCATCAACGCCGACCTCGCACCCACCAAACCGGAAGACCGCACGTGGAACGTCTGGAACATCGCTTCACTCTGGGTTGGCATGAGCGTTTGCATCCCGACTTACATGTTGGCGGCAAGTATGATTCAATCGGGAATGAACTGGTGGCAAAGCCTGCTGGCAATTTTTCTCGGCAATGCAATTGTGCTGGTGCCACTGGTTGTGAACGGACACGCCGGTACAAAATACGGCATTCCCTTTCCCGCTTTTGCGCGCGCTTCATTTGGAATTCGCGGCGCGCATGTGCCTTCGATTCTGCGCGCTTTGGTGGCCTGCGGTTGGTTCGGCATTCAAACCTGGATCGGTGGCCTGGCAATTCATGAAATAGTCAGCATTCTCTGGCCCGGTTGGCAGCAGCTCGGCGGTAGCGCCACTTTCATGGGCTACAGCCTGCCACAATTTCTGGGCTTTTTTATTTTCTGGCTCATGAATATGTATTTCGTCTGGGCCGGCACGGAAACCATCAAATGGATGGAGACTTTCGCGGCACCGTTTCTGCTTGTTATGGGGGTTCTGCTGCTTTTCTGGGCCGCAGGAAAAGTCGGGGGCATCGGTGTTATTCTTTCAAAATCAAATGAGCTTGTGCAAAATCAAAGTGAGCTGTCGACATCAAAATTTTTGCTCACGCTTTTTATCCCCTGGCTGACGGCAATGGTTGGTTACTGGGCGACCCTTTCGCTGAATATTCCGGATTTCACCCGTTACGCCAAAAGTCAGAAAGACCAGATGCTCGGCCAGGGCATCGGCTTGCTCACGGCCATGCCGCTGTTTGCTTTTATCGGGGTTGCAGTCACCAGCGCCACCTTGATCCTCTACGGCGAGGCAATTTGGAATCCGGTCGATCTGTTAGCAAGGCTCACTGCAGAATACGAAAGCCCGCTCCTGGGATTGCTATCAATGTTCGTACTTGTTATCGCGACCTTAAGCACTAACATCGCCGCAAACGTGGTTTCTCCGGCCAACAGTTTTTCTAATCTCAGTCCACAAAAAATCAATTTTCGGCTGGGTGGTCTGATCGCCGGCTGCATTGGGATTTTCATCTTCCCCTGGAAATTGCTGGACATGTACCAGACCTGGCTCATTACCTACTCGGGCTTACTTGGCGCTGCCGTCGGTGTCATTGAGAAGAAATGTGCCACGCACTTCAAAAGTGCGTGGCACATAGCGGCCTTGAGTGCGTCGCAAATAGGCTTCACAAAAGTGCGTGGCACATAGAGTAATGGCAAGAAGAAAAGTCAATTTTTACAAAGGTAGTTATTACCACATTTACAATCGTGGCGCCAACCGCGAGTCCATATTTCGGAGCAATGAAAATTACCTGTTTTTGCTGAGACGGCTTGGTGAAGCGTTGTCTGGGAAGTCGATTGCCGTAATCGCCTACTGCCTGATGCCAAATCATTATCATTTTTTATTACGGCAAGATGGAGAGACTATTATAAGCGACCTGATGCAAGAGACATTTAATAGCTATTCAAAAGCTTTTAACAAAATGTATAATCGAACCGGTACTCTCTTTGAAGGTCCTTTCAAGAGTATTCATGTTGACAAAAATAATTACCTAATCCACCTCTGCCGGTATATTCATCGCAATCCTGTAGAGGCTGACTTAGTTAACAATCTGACCGAATGGCCGTTTTCAAATTATCCTGAATGGATTGGAAAAAGAAGCGGTCGGTTAGTGGATTTGGCTTTAATTAAGTCTTACTTCATGACTGCAGAATCGTATCGAGAATTCGTTTTAGATTGTTCGATTGACAAGAAAAAGCCAGGCGATCTAAGCAACTATTGGTTTGATTAGTAATATACGGGGAAACGTGCGACGCACTTTAAAAGTGCGACGCACGAAAACAAATTTACCCAATTGTTAAGGAGTTTAAAATGAGACGTTTTCTGGTGATCTCTGTTTTACTGGTTTCAACTATTTGTTTTGCGCAGGGTCAAAAGGGGTATTACCGCTTCCCAGCTATTCACAAGGGGACGGTTGTTTTTACCGCAGAAAGTGATTTATGGCGGGTCGGTATTGAAGGCGGGATGGCTCAACGTTTAACGACACATCATGACATCGAATCTCATGCAGCGATTTCCCCTGATGGCCAAACCATTGCATTCGTTGCCCGCTACGAAGGTCCGACTGAGGTTTACACCATGTCTGTGAATGGCGGGCTTCCGCAGCGGCAAACTTTTGACGGCGAACGAGCTGCCGTGGTCGGGTGGACTCCGGATGGTGATATTCTTTATAGCACGAGACATTTTGCAACGTTGCCAAATACGCAATTGGCACGAATCAATCCCGAAGATCATTCGGTAACGCTCATTCCGCTAAATCAGGCTAGTGACGGCTCATTTGAGGCGAGGGGCAAGACCCTGTTTTTTACTCGTCTGCCATTTCAGGGCAGCCGAACTAAACGCTACCACGGCGGCACAGCACAGAATATCTGGAAGTTCACTTTCGGTACGAAGGAAGCTGTGCCGTTGACGGCAACCTACACCGGCACCAGTAAAACACCGATGTGGTGGAACGACCGAGTTTATTTTGCTTCGGATCGCGACGGCAGCATGAATATCTGGTCAATGGCAGAAGATGGCAGCGATGTAACACAGCACACGTCTCATAAGGGCTGGGATGTCCAGTCACCTGCGTTGCATGAGGGCAAAATTGTTTACCAGCTGGGTGCGGATCTTCATCTGTTCGACAACTCAACCAATACAGAAAAAAAGATCGACATCTCTCTTGCTTCGGACTTTGATCAAACCAGGGAAAAATGGATTAAGAAGCCGATGGAATTTCTTTCCACCATACACATCTCGCCGAATGGAGATAGAATAGCCTTGACGGCGCGGGGGCGGATATTTGTTGCACCATCCGAAAAAGGGCGTTTTTTAGAAGCCAGCCGCAAAAACGGCGTGCGCTATCGTTATGCTCAATTTTTTCCCGATGGCAAGTCGCTATTTCTGCTTTCAGATGAGAGTGGAGAATTTGAGTTTTGGAAAGTACCTGCCAACGGCATCGGTCAATCAACCAAATTGACGCAAAACGGTGATATTTTCCGAAACGAAGGAAACATTTCTCCTGACGCCAAAATGTTCTCCTTTACGGATAGGAATAAACGTCTTTGGATTCATGATATCGCGACAAAAAAGACTGCGCTCATTGCAGAAACCGATGAGTGGGGTCTGTTTGAGCACCAGTGGTCCCCCGACAGCAAATGGCTCGCTTTTGTGGACTACGCAGACAATTACTATAATCAAATAAAATTATATTCGGTTGCGACTCGTCACACTACAATTCTGACCAGCGACAGGGTTGCAAGTTTTTCACCTGTCTGGAGTCCGAATGGCAAGTGGCTTTATTTTCTTTCGGATCGCCGCTTTGAGTCGTTGGTGAGAAGCCCCTGGGGACCACGTCAACCCGAGCCTTATTACGATAACACGACAAAAATTTATATGATGGCTTTAACAAGGGGACAGCACTCTCCATTTCAACCCGATGACGAGCTTTCTTCAAACAATGAAAAGAGTGATAAAAAGAAGGAGGATGATTCAGATGAGTCTGTGCTGGTGACCATCGATCTTGACGGGATTCAGGGTCGGGTGTTTGAGGTTCCGGTCAAGTCTGGTAATTACGACAACCTTCTGGCCACCGACGAACGCCTCTTCTGGGCACAAACCATAATTGGCACTGATCGAACTACCAACCTGATGGCTTTGCAAATTAACAACGATAACCCGGAGCCAAAGATTTTCGTTAAAGATGTTCGCAACTTTGACCTTTCCAGGGATGACAAAAAATTTGCCGTTCGCAAAGATCAGAATGTCTACGTTGTTAAGGCTTCAGCTTCAGCGCCGGCAAAGTTAGACGAGGCAAAAGTAGACCTTTCGAATTGGACTTTCTCTGTTGACCCTCGTGAAGAGTGGCGGCAAATGTTCGTTGATGCCTGGCGGATGGAACGGGATTACTTCTATGATCCGAACATGCACGGTGTCGACTGGGATGGACTTTTGCAAAAACATATGCCGCTGGTTAAACGAGTCGCTGATCGCGATGAGTTGAATGATCTCATTGGACACGTCGTGGGGGAGCTTTCAGCCTTGCACATGAATGTTCGTGGCGGCGATTTTCGCGAGGGAGATGATCAGATCGAGATTGGCTCGCTGGCAGCTGTTCTCGTCCGTGATGAGTCAAACAGCGGTTACCGGATTGATCATATTTACAAATCCGAGCCGGATTACCTGGACCGACAGGGTCCATTGACACGCTCTGATCTCAATGTCATGGAGGGAGATATCATCACCGCCATTAATGGCGTACCAACACTTTCGGTTGCTCACCCAAGCGTGCTGTTAAAGAATCAAGTCGGCCGCCAGGTTCGACTGGAAGTTAAATCGATGCCAGCCGGCAATAAATTTAGCGCCATTGTTGAGCCGATTTCCCAGAGAGCAGAGAGAAGACTCCGCTATGACGAATGGGAGTACACGCGCCGGATAGCTGTGGACGAAATGAGCAACAGTGGTATTGGCTATCTGCATATGCGCGCCATGGGTGGCGGCAACTATGCGGAATGGGTGCGCAATTTTTATCCTGTGTTCAATCGCCAGGGCTTGATTATCGATATGCGGCACAATCGCGGCGGTAATATCGATAGCTGGATTCTTGAAAAACTTATGCGCAAGGCCTGGTTCTACTGGCAGCCGAGAGTTGGCAAGCCATACTGGAATATGCAATACGCGTTCCGGGGTCACATGGTTGTGCTGTGTAACGAGCGCACAGCCTCCGACGGCGAGGCCTTTACCGAGGGATTCCGCAGGCTAGAGCTTGGCAAAGTCATCGGGACCCGCACTTGGGGCGGTGAGATCTGGCTCTCGAACAATACACAACTCGTGGATCGCGGTATCGCTCGAGCGCCGCAAACCGGTGTTTACGGCCCGGAAGGCAAATGGCTCATCGAGGGCTGGGGCGTAGATCCAGACATCGTCGTCGATAACCTGCCTCACGAGACTTTTAATGGTAAGGATGCCCAGCTGGAAGCTGCAGTCAAGCATTTGCAGGAATTAATTGCAAAGGATCCACGGCCGGTACCACCCGCGCCGCCTTATCCCAATAAGCGTTTTGATTATGAGAAAATGACAAATGGGAACCAATAGTGCTTTTTTCTTAACCACGAATGGACACTAATTTACACCAATTTCTAAAATCTATTTTTAACAAAATAAAATTATCATGGACCACAAGTACTTGATGTTTTTATTCGCGTATTTGTGGTAATTTGTGGTAAAATTTCTATGAATATAACAGAGGAGAAACAATGAAACCTTACGATTTATCTCAACCACTAAATCAAGACTATCCGTTTTGGCCGTACTATCCACCTTTCGAAGTTAAATATATAAAACGCAAAGCAGAACATGGGGTGAATGCGCAGTATATCCAAACCTCCAACCACATGGGGACGCATTTGGATGCGCCGCGCCATTTCGTCACCAACGGCATGACCATCGATGAAATTCCAATTGAGTGGCTCTACGGGCCGGGGGTGATTGTCAACCTTTCGGACGAGCTCGACGAGTTGGATGTCTACACTCCGGAAATGATTGAAAAGCGTGTGGAGATTAAAGAGGGCGATATTCTGCTGCTGCACACGGGGTGGCACAAATACGCCCAGTTTGGCCCGGAAGCTGATGAGGAGAAATACATTCACATGCACCCGGGCGCTCATCCGGACATGGTTCCCTGGCTGCTCGAAAAGAAAATTCACATCTGGGGCGTCGACGAAGTTTCTACCGACCATCCCATGAATCTCCCAATTGGCAGATTTTTGGGGAAAGGCATGCACGGCCACTGCGACAAGGTTCAGGCAAAATGCGCGGAAAAATTCGGCGAAGAAAAAGCGAAAGAGCTTTTTCCGGATTCCGCGTATCAGTTAACTCACAACGCTCTATTTCCACACCATTGTATACACGTGGAAAATCTTGGCGGCGATATTTCTGCACCGGAGTTGCAAAACAAACGTTTGACCCTCGGCGTCTTTCCGTGGAAATTCAAAGGCGGGGAAGCAGCGTTCTGCCGGGCGGTTGCGTTTTTATAAGACTAATTTCGAAAAGCGAGTAGAGAGAAGCGAAGAGCGCATTTCCTGTTTTCTCCCCTTCGATTCTCAACATGTACTTGCAAATAAGCCTTTGTTTTTTTAAGTTACAGAGAATTAGAATTATTTTAGGAGAGTAGCTCATGACGCAACTGTCTTTTAAAATAGAGGACGCTCTGGCTGCCAGGTTCAAGGATCTTTGTTCTCGGAAATTTAATGGTGACGATGCATTAGCTTTTGAAACCGCACTTAAATATCTTTTATCCAATGAGGATCGACGAATACTTCATTTTGAACAAATTGTCGAACAAATTCAAGACGAAATAGATACAGCAGGTGGTGGTCTTACGGAGAAACAAATTGATGATTATATAGCTGCTTATCGTCGCAAAAGGACGAGTCAAAGGACATGACTTGAAAGCAGTCATCGACACAAATGTTGTGTTTGCTGGATTGGTAAATCGTAAAGGAGCGCCATTCAAAATTTTCCGCCGATTTTTTCACCAGGAGTTTGTTTGGATAAATTCACAAGAAACTCTTGAAGAATATCAAGGCGTCCTGGCCTTATCTCAAAAGATTAAGCCAACAAGCCTACATATTTTCCTATATTTATTGCATAAAAATTCAACTTTTGTTCAAATTTCAGGCAGTCTTCAAGTTTGTAAAGATCCTGATGATGACAAATTCCTCGAAACAGCTACGGTAGGAAAGGCTGATTTTTTAGTTACGAAGAATCTTAAACATTTTCCCGAAAATCTTATGAAGTTGTTCGCATTGTAAATGTGGCAACATTTCTAACCGAACTTGAAAAAAATTCTCTTGAGAAAATTTAGTTGATGAGTCCTCTAACCGGCATCAAAGTCATCGACCACACAACCGCTCTGGCCGGACCTTACTGCACCCAGCTTCTCGGCGACCTCGGCGCCGATGTGATTAAAATTGAACGCCCGGACGGCGGCGACCAGTCACGTGCTTGGGGCCCGCCGTTTGTTGGGGGCGAAAGCGCCTATTTTCTCGGCACCAATCGTAACAAACGCGGCATGACTCTGAACTTAGCCAGCAAAGAAGGCCACCAAATATTCAATCGGCTTCTACAAACAACGGATGTGCTCGTGCATAATATCCCCCGTGAGTCTTCCCGAAAAAAGCTGGGTCTGGATGAAACGACCTGCTTGCGGTTGAACCCGAAATTAATTTGGGCGAGCATTACCGGATTTGGGAATACCGGACCTTATGCCGAAAAAGGCGGGTACGATATCATCGCCCAAGGCATGAGCGGCACCATGCATGTCACGGGCGAACCCGAGCATCCGCCGATTCGCTTTCCGACTCCAATCGCTGACCTTACAGCTGGAATTTATACCGCGCTGGCTGTCGTCTCAGCGCTTTATGTGCGAGAGCGAACCGGAAGGGGTCAAGCCATCGACACGGCCTTACTGGATTCGCAAGTCACTTGGCTTTCTAATTTGGCGAGCAATTTTTTAACTGCTGGAGAATCGCCTAAAAAGCTCGGCAATGCACATCCGTCCATCGTTCCTTACCAGCCTTTTCCGACTGCAGATGACTGGATCATTGTGGCGGTCGGCAGTGAGAGGTTGTGGAAAGGTTTTGTTGAAGCCATCGAACTTCCGGAATTGAATGGAGATAAAAGGTATGAGTCTAACCCCGACCGGTTGGCTCATCGAGAAGAACTTGTGAATTTGCTGGCCGAACATTTTAAGAAAAAGAAATCGAAAGACTGGTTGAAGAAACTCGAATCGGCGGGAATTCCGGCAGCGCCGATTTACAAACTTGAGGACAGTTTATCCGATGAGCACTTGATCGCACGCGGAATGATAGTTGAACTTGAACATCCTGCGATTGGCGCGTTTAAGATGCTCGGTAATCCGATGAATTTCAGCAGCACACCCGTGACGTACCGGCGGCCAGCTCCGATGCTAGGAGAGCACAATGATGAGATCTTAAATGAATTAGGGTATCTCAAGAAAGACATAGAGAATTTTAGATCAGAGAAAATAATTTGAATGTAGGGACCGCATATATGCGTTCCCTACCAAAGTATGAGAATAAATGATGGCTCAAAACGAAGAAATCACCCGCCTTTCCGCAACCGAGATTCGTAATCTTATTGCTCAAAAAGAGCTCTCGCCGGTCGAAGTCATCGAAGCCTCGCTTCAGCAAATCGAAAAATATAATGAAAAAATCAACGCGGTCGTGACTTTAAATGAAAGTGCACTCGACGATGCCAAAAAACTGCAATCTCAAAATGGTGAACCGGGACTGCTCTTCGGACTCCCGGTCGGCATCAAAGATGTGACGCAGGTCGCCGGCCTGAGGACAACTTTCGGCTCCACTCTTTTTAAAGATAATATTCCCAAGGAAGATGCTTTAGTGGTGCAGCGTTTACGAAAAGCTGGGGCCGTCATTTTAGGTAAAACCAATTGCCCGGAGTTTGCTGCCGGCGGACACACCTGGAACGATGTTTTTGGGGTAACGAGGAACCCGTGGAACCCGGATTTAAGTCCGGGTGGCTCAACCGGCGGTGGTGCTGCTGCACTGGCCACCGGCATGATTGCCTTATCGGATGGAACAGATCTTGGCGGCTCTTTACGCATTCCGGCTTCTTTTTGCGGAATTGTCGGACTACGACCCTCACCGGGTTTGGTTCCTGGTTATCCTTCTGACTATCTTTGGGATAATTTGCATATCCCTGGTCCAATGGCCAGAACCGCCGAAGATGTCGCCCTTATGCTGCAAGCTGTATGCGGACAGAGTCCTTCGTCTCCGCTGTACCAACCGACTGATGGGCGGGATTTTGTGGCTGCCGTTCGCAAAGGCATTCACAAGGGATTGAAGGTTGCCTATTGCAAAGACATCGCCGGCATCGGCATCGAGGCCGATATCGAAAGGGTTTGTCGTAACGCTGCTTTTGAGATGAAACAGGCCGGAATCGAAGTTGAGGAAATCGAGCTGGATTTGAGTTTTGCCCGCCCGCCCTTTCTGGCACTGCGCGGCTACAATTTCGTCTCCCATTTTGCCCGGTATCTCGACAATCCCGACCAGTTTGGCGTTAACGTTGCCAGTAACCTGAAAGCCGGTCTCAAACTAAAGCCAGAGGATCTCGGTGAAGCCGAACAAGCGAGAACGCGACTGTGGAATCTTTTCCGCGATTTTTTTGAAAAGTACGACCACCTGCTTACCCCATGCATGGCAGTTCCACCATTTCCTGTCGAGCAAAACTATCCCGAAACAATAGCGGGCAAGAAAATGGAAACCTATGTCGACTGGATCGCACCTACATTCGTTCTCAGCATGACCAGCTTGCCGGTGGCTTCCGTGCCTTGCGGTCTGGACAGCCAGGGCCTTCCGGTGGGCATGCAAATTGTCGGCAAACCGTTGGGAGAAGAAGCAGTCCTGGCACTGGCTAAGTCCTTTCAAGAATCCTTTCCGATTGGGCTGCCGGAGCTTTCTGAACTTTAATCAAAAACTATTTGACATTCGTTTTCAGGATTTGTATAATACAAAAATATATCTCACTGAAATGAACATGAACTTCAATACATCCTTTTTCTTTTTTGGTTTTTTTAACGGCCCGAGACCGGGGCCTTAAGATTATGTATTGAAGAATACAATCGAACAGAAATCCTAAGGCCCCGCAAAATGTTGGGGCCTTTTTTATTTTGGGATGAAATGAGTATGAAAATAGCAATTCAAGGCGGGGCGGCCTCTTTTCACGACATGGCTGCCCGTGAGCACTTTAAGGGTTCGGAAATTGATCTAATCGAATGTTGGACGTTCAGGCAGCAATGCACTGCCCTTGCAAAAGGGCAAGCAGACCGTGCGGTGATGGCGATCGAGAATTCCCTTGCCGGAAGCATTTTGCCAAATTATGGCTTACTCGAAGAATTCCCAATCATTATCGTCGGTGAAATTTACCTGCAGATTCAACAGCATTTGATGGCCCTACCCGGGCAGCAACTCTCGGATATTGAAAGCGTTCGCTCTCATCCTATGGCACTACACCAGTGCAGCGATTTTCTCGAAACTCACAGCCAAATTCGCAGCGTTGAGACACATGACACCGCGGAAAGCGCCGATGAGATTCGCGAGAAGAATCTGCAGGGTGTTGCGGCAATCGCCAGCAGCCTTGCCGCAGAACGATATCAATTAGCTATATTGGCTGAATCGATTGAGAATGATAAACTCAATTATACCAGGTTTCTCATTCTTGAAAAGGAAAACGGCGGTGCGCCACAAGGTCTATCAAACAAAGCCTCTCTTGTCTTTTATGTCCAAGATACAGTCGGGGCCCTGGCTGATGTTTTGGATATTTTCCGTGATTGCTCGCTCAACCTGGCGCTCATCCAGTCAACGCCGATTATGGGTCGGCCTGATGAATATGCATTTCACGTTGATGTGAACTGGCAGAGAGAGAATGATTTTGCAAAGGCACTCCAAAAGATAAGCCCGCTGACAAAAGAACTTAAGGTCCTGGGAAAATATAGGGCCGGGACGAAACGCCAATGACAAGGAACAGAACTAACTTCATGAGGTGGAGAAATGAGCGAAACTAAGCCGAAGCTAAAGCTGAGTCAAAACTCCCAATGGCTAAAGCAGCTGATGGACGGGCTGTTTGTTATCGCGGGACCGTGTAGTGCCGAAAGTGAGGAGCAACTTCTAAAGACTGCTTCAGCACTTCAGAAGATTCCGGCAGTGCGTGTTTTTCGAGCTGGTATTTGGAAACCGCGAACCCGGCCGAATAGCTTCGAAGGGGTCGGAGTCAAAGGCTTAAAATGGTTGAAAAATGTCAAAGAAAAGACCGGCTTGGCGACTGCGGTGGAGGTTGCTAACCAGAGTCATGTTTATGAAGCTTTAAAGTTCGGCGTGGATGTCCTCTGGATAGGAGCCCGTACGACAGCGAATCCATTTTCCGTGCAGGAAATCGCCGATGCGTTGCAGGGTGTCGACATACCGGTGTGGGTAAAGAATCCTGTAAATCCTGATTTGCAACTCTGGATCGGCGCTCTGGAACGGCTGAATAACGCAGGGATTCATCGCCTGGGTACCATCCATCGCGGTTTCACTACCCATGAGAGGACACCCTATCGCAATGCCCCCAAATGGCAAATCCCGATCGAGTTGAAAAGACTGGTGCCGGACATCCCGATGATTTGTGATCCAAGTCACATTGCAGGGAGTTCCCAATTTCTACAAGAACTATCACAGAAAGCCCTGGATCTGACGATGACCGGACTTATGATCGAGACCCACCCAAATCCTGAGAACGCCCTGAGTGACGCCAAACAGCAGATTCTCCCATCCGCTCTGAGCGAGTTGCTGCGGAACTTGAAAATGCGCTCCAACGATGAGTCAATGAGCGATGACATCTTGGCCGGGTTGCGCAGAGAAAGCAATGCTGTGGATTATGAATTGCTTGAGATTCTTTCCAGACGAATGGATGTCGTTAGGCGAATCGGTGAGTACAAAAAGGAACACAATCTGGCAATTCTGCAAGTTCAACGCTGGCAGGAGGTTATCGAAGACCGTCTCGAAACCGGTGATATGCTGGGTCTGGAGAAAAAGTTTGTGAAAGATATTTATGAAATATTACACAGCTATGCGATTAAACTACAGTCAGCTGTGATGAATGTGGACCAGAAAACTGAAGTTGAGATTTCTCACTAATATTAAATAAGTCCAACTCGAATGTTATAAGAAATCCGGTCATAAGATCGGCGCCGGAAGTTGCACCCACAGAAAGTAGCTCAGTTGCCGACTTTTCCAGCTGCCTTTCATCACCATAATTGAGTGCCCAAATCAATTTCTTGAATCTCTCAAAAGCGCGACCCTCCCGGGCCAATTTTAGGAATATTTCTGAAAAAATATTTCCACCTCGTGACGCTTCATAAATGTCGGTGACGAGCCTGCTCAAATCTTTGTTTCGCGCTTGCTGTATGACATTTAAGCCAAAAAGCATACCGGAGATAAAATCATCGCCACTCGGCGTCAAACCCCACCCGCAGCCTGACAGCTTTTTTACACCAAGAATAATTTTACCGGCACAAATCTGTTCCACACCATCGACCATTCGTTTCACGAATGCCTTTTCGACCCCTGAAGTAAAATGATCCTGCCTTCTCTTATCAAGAATAAATGCGAGGCTCCTGGGTTGCGACCTCCCGATGAGAAGTTCTTTAGTAAGGCTCAGGTTTTCTTCAAAATCTTCCCAGTTCAACTCCTCAGGTACGATTGCAGAATTGTAAAGGTGTTCACCCTTAAGTCCATATCTTTGCTGTCCGAGAACAATCGACTGGCGGCCAATTTTAATCCGGTCAATTTGGTCGAGGCTCAGGTTATCAACAACGACATTCAAGGGGCCGGCACCGATTTCTTTGTGGACGACCGACACCAACCGGGTGCCATCTGCTAAATTGACCACTTGATTAAATCTGGAGTGAAGTGTGTAAAGACCGGGTCGGATTCTGTCTCCAACGCTCAGGATTTTAGTTTCTACAATTGGTCTTTTCAATTATTCTTTTCTCTGCGTTTCTCCCGGCCTCTGCGGTTAAAAAGGAACTAATGAAGCGGTTTGAGTTCTTTGGCTTTTCGCCGCAGTTCCTTTCTTAAAAACTGTACATTGGGGCAAACTTCTGCTAAACGCTTCCAAAAGTCAGGACTATGGTTTTTAATTTCCGTGTGTATCAGCTCATGAAGCATCACATAGTCGATGAGGTCGTCAGATAAGCGCATAAGATGCAGGCTGAGGTTGATGTTGTTCTGGGCAGAGCAGCTACCCCACCGGGAGCGATGATTTTTGATGAAAACGCGGTTGTATTTGAAATCGCAATCTTGCGCAAGCTCAGCTAACCTGTTGGGCAAATATTCCTTTGCCTCTTTACGATAGGCTGTGATAAGTCCCTTTCGAATGGCAGCCTGAACTTCGAGGTTCGTCATATCCATTTCTGCCGGATAGCTAACGAGTATCATGCCTTTTCTAACCCTGCAATTGACGCTTTGTGAACGAGTGGGTCGGACATCCAGGCGGTGCCAGCGTGTGCGAATGGGTTTGGTACCGTCGTAAATTACGGCATCCGCTTCGAGCTGCTTTACTTTTTGCAGATTTCGCAGAATCCAATCCCGCTTTTTTAAAACGATGCGTTCTGCTGCTGACATGCTCATGCCATTGGGAACCGAGACCTGCACGCCTTTGTATGGTTTGATTCTGATGTTTAAACAACGAGCGCGGGAACTGCGCTTGAATTGGATGGGGCCGAGGTTGTTTATTTCCGGGTTAGTAGATTTCATTATGGTATATAGCAAATAAATGTCTCTACCACTCCGTCCGGTTCAAGACGATTTTGCCGTTGTTCATGATCAAAAGCGGGTCGTGAATGACGCCGATATTTTCCAAAGGATTACGTTCGATTACCAATATGTCGGCATCAAAACCGACGGCGATTCTCCCGGTATGATCGTCTACCTTCAGAAGCTCGGCTGCCAAAGATGTGGCTGCTTTGATCGCTTCATAAGGAGAAAGCCCAACACCCACAAGTTCTACTAACTCCTGTGAAAGCCGCAGTACACTGTTCGGTCCATAGCCGGTGTCCGTTGCAGCGACAATTTTGACCCCGAGTTTGTGGGCTTCCTCTGCTGTTTCCTTGATGCGGGGCAACATATGGCGCCCGCGAATTTCTAGCAAGGGGTTGTCATAATCCCCGCCTGGAAGCGTCAGGTCCGAAATCACTGCTATGGTGGGTACCAGAAACGTACCCTTCTCTGCCATAATTTTCAAGGTTTCTTTGCTGAGATAAGTGCCGTGTTCGATGCTGCGAACACCCCCGAGAACCGCCGCCCGCCCGCCTTCATCTCCGTGGGCATGAGCTGCAACCGGGATTCCACTTTTTGCGCCCTCTTCCACCAGGGCTCGCATCTCCTCTTCATTGTAATAAGGTTCCCGCGGGTCAGTTTCAGGGAGGCCAGCGCGGGCGGTTGCATTTGTTTTGATCCAATTAACACCGCCATCTACCATCGCCTTACCCATTTTTCTAATGGCGTCAGAGCCACGGACCTCGGAGTCCATTAGACCCGCAAGGTCGGGTCTGTCCATAAAAAAAGCATCAGCTGGCTTTGGTCGAATGTGGTATCCTGCTGCCAGAATCTCCGGGGATTCTATTTTGCCGGCCTGAGCTAACTTTCGAAAGCCAACATCGGCAAAATGTGATACCCCCATGCTGCGTGCTGTGGTCACACCTGACAAGAGTGCGCGCTTGGCAGCGTCGAAAGTTCGAATATGAACATGTGCATCGATCAAACCAGGCATGAGGTATTTACCTTTTAAGTCAATGACCTTTGCACCTTCAATTTTCGTCTCAGCAGTACTAATTTCCTTAATTTTACCATCAGCTATTACGACACTCGCATCTTTAATCGGCCTACTGGAAACGCCATCAATGACATTCGCATTGGTAAAAATAATAGTCTGACCGTTGGATTGAGAAACAGACTCCGCCGAGAAGATGAGCACAACTACTACAAGAATGATAACGGATTGAAGACGTCTTAGATATGCCTGATAAAACATGATTCCCCTCCTCAGATTTAGTTTGGAGATATGGTATTGAAAAGAACTTTGTGCTCCTTGTGTCTCTGTGGTTCAAAATAGACTAAAACTAAATGCCATACTTCTCCGCAAATGCCACCAACGCTTCCTCAAAAATTTTCATTGGCGGCCGAACCAGTCCGGCGCCCACCTGGCCAAAACCGCTTTCTTGTGACACTATCGGTATTTTTCTGATCGTTGCGGAGATGAGTGAAACAGTATCAGCAGAGGTGCCTTCGGATGAGGTTCGCGACCCAGGCGTAACTGAGACCGCTTTGCTTATCTCCGTCATAATCTGACCATTGTACACAGTCTACAGCCTAACAATAGCAGCCCTGCTCATGTCACTGAGAAAGAGGCGCTCCGAAAACTTTTTCATACTTCTTGACTCTCAATTGAGATAGTGCGAAATCTCTTGGCGGACTATCAATATCATCAAATTCTTTCAGCAAATCGCCATAAACATTCGCCGTCGTGAGCTCGTCGATCGCGGTGAAATATCTGCACATGATTGAGAAAAAGGCCAGAACTTCACTGATGTGAAACTCATCTCGCTCGGGATAAATGGATTGCAACTCAAACTTGTTATCAAATACTTCAGGTATTTTTTCGGTTTTTTCCTTTTTAAGCAAGTATTGAGCATAATTACACCTGGCAAACAAGTAATCAGGAAATCTCTGATAAATGTATTCACAAACTTGTTCGGCGGCTTTTTGGTCACCTGAATTTTCATAAGCCTTGATCAGATAATTGTAATAGATGGGATTGTTAGGAAATTTCTTCATCAGAGTTTTTAATTTGGGAATGGCTTTACGGGCGCTCCCCGAACTCGCCAGGTAATAAAGCTTTTCGGCTTTGCGCATATCTTCTTCCGGACTGAAGTAGTTTGGCTTTTCTACCGGCTCGAAGGAGATTTTATATTGTCGTAATTCCAAGGTCTCAGGATTCACATCCGGCCCGCTTTGTTTGCCGAATTTCTGTTCATATAGCGCGTCAATCATTTCAAACGGGTCTTCGGGCAAGGGTTCCTCATCATCTTCCATTTCATCATCGTATTCGTCAGCAAAACCGACACCGTCCACGTAAACCACATTGTAATTATCAGGACCAACCGTTTTTTCAAGCTGGGCGATGATATGTTTTGGTTCTTCATCCAGCGTTGTAACCACAGTTGGAACGCCGTCTTCACCAAACTCAATTTTTGCAGCCTTGATATCCACACCGGGATCTTCCAAAATATATTGTGTGACCGAGAAATCTTTGTGAGGTTGAAATCCGCATTTTTGTGCAAATTCCACCGCTCCATAAATGATAGTATGTGCTAAAGCGTAATCGCATTTCTTTAAAATGAAATCTTCCCGGAACTGTTCATATTCGCGCTGGGTCATATTAAAACTAAAGAAGGTATCCTTGACGCCAAGGCAAAGCATATCGACAAGGTAGACGCCGCATGATATGTGGCCGTTCTTATGTATTCTGGCCACAAGAATCTCTGGCATTCTCGAGTCTTCCCAGTCGTCGGATATGAAACATTTGTGAATGGATAGCTGACGAGCCTTTGTCTTGATGTAGGTCTTCGGTGAAAGGGTTATTGCACCGCTTTTTTTCGTTTTTCTTTTCTTCTTTTTTGACATGATTCCAATATTTTTGAATTAGAGTAATAATTAAACTCCATACTTTTCCGCAAAAGCCACAAACGCCTCCTCAAAAATTTTCATCGGTGGACGAACGAGTCCCGCGCCGACCTGGCCAATGCCGGCCTTCTTGTGAGCAATGCCGGTGTTTACGCGCGGAGTGATACCAGTTTCAATGACTTTTTGGAGATCGATACCAGTGGGCGTGCCCCTAAAATCAAATGGTGGAATGGTAAAATATTTGTGTTCCGCAAAAGTAATCTCATACATTTCCAGACTGGCGTTCAAGGCATCTTTGGGTGTGCCGCTAACAAAAGTCACAATGGCAGGGGCTCCTGCCATAGCGAAGCCACCAATGCCGGCGGTTTCGGTAATGGTACTGTCTCCAATGTCCGGGTTGGCATCGCTCTCCTTGTAGCCGGGGAAATAAAGTCCTTTGGGAATCTGTGCGGGCGCAGTAAACCACTGCTCTCCCATGCCGCTGACCCGAATGCCAAAGTCGGTACCGTTTCGGGCCATGGTCGTGACAATGGTACTGCCTTCAATGCCGTGTGCGGCATCCGCCATCGCTTTGCAGGCTGCCATTACTGGATTAAGGACGCTTAGCGCATTGTCGCCAATGGCTTGGAGCACTTCGGAGGTCACCTTGCTGTCCTGGCTCACTTTGGCGATATTCGGAGCGAGTGCTTTCAGGAATAAAATCGAACCGGCTTTATTTCGGTTGTGCCCTTCATCCCCCATATGAAGGGCTTCAGACAGCAAGGCCTTGATGTCGATGCCGCCACTGGCTTCAATTGCACCCTTCAGAATCGGCGCCATCACATCTTCCATCCAGCGCAGCCGTTTCTGTACTTCTTCTCCGAAGGCACCGTAGCGCAAAACCTTGCCATACCCCTCGTTTAGATTTGAGAAGGCCTTATTGCCGTGGGTTTCATTTTCAATAATGTAAACCGACATCGACGCTGATGTTACTCCCGCCATCGGTCCAACGGCCTGATGATGGTGGCAAGGCTCGAGTTCAATTTCACCACTTTCGACCAGAGCCTTAGCTTCGGTTTCATTCTTTGCCTTGCCTTCGAAAATAAGGGCGCCGGTAATGGCACCGCGCATCGGACCTGAGGCGCGTTCCCAGGTAATCGGCGGTCCGGCGTGCAATAACAGGTTATCACGCATACCAGGAATAACATTTATAGCTTTAGCCAATCCGGTAAGCATAGCGCGGGCTTCTATCATTTTCTGAGTTGCTTCTTGATTGGCTTTATCTATGTCCATACTGTTATTCTCCAATTGGTTTACCACTTCATGTCCTTCGTGGTTATGATTTTTTCATGCGTTCTAAAATCGATATGAGCTTTTCATTGCCGCCAGCGGGCGGGCGCCAGTCGACATGAATAACGGTCGCACCCTGTTCCCGCAGACTTTCGCTAAACGACTCCAGCCCGACGTTGATAGCTTGCAGGGGCTGCTGCAAAACCTTTAGATCCACTGCAGTCAATTCAGTTGCTTTTTCCTGAGATTGCAAACGCTGACCCACGTAGAGTGCTGCTTCTCTTGAGCTTGTCTCAACGCGCGCCCCGGCAGTTTTGAATTTTTTAATTTGTGCTTTCAAATCCTGGGGGTCTTCATCTGTGCCAATAACTGTGACAATGACTTCCAGATTGCGTCCGTTTTTTTGGGCTGAGGAAATAGCATTCGAAATGGCTGGGGCGAGCTCGCTAGCGGGATCCGGATGAGCACCGTATCCGAGAACTACATCTAAGAGGATGATGGCAACTTCAGGATCACTGGCTTCTTTGGCCAAACGTTGCAGCCGTAAAGTATTGTCCAGCATGGGATGCGGACGGCCCACGGTAAACTCATCCTCACCGAGATCGAGAATGGTATGCTTTTGACTTACCAGGGGGTTGGCGAGTGCCTGCTCCTTTTTTAGCGGAATATTTGAATAGAGATTTGGCAGATAGTCCTGCAAAATCAGCAGGGTCTCATAAGCCAGTGTTCCTCCTGAAAAAAGCCCGCGCAAATATTTTTGACCGGACTGAGACATATCCCCTGCTGAAGTTTCACGAGGAGAGGTAGCCGGCGTATCCACCAGTTTAACGGCAAGTTCGGCGGCTGCGTCCAGGGAACTTGCGAAATGGAGATTCGTATTCTTTTCCAATTGCATTGCCGAATGGCCAAGGAAATTGATAACGACATGCTTTCTAGCCTCGCGAGCTCTTTGCAATAACCGCGAGACAACTTTGGAGTCTGCCGGCTTTGAAATGAGAACCATAACTTGCGTTTTTGAATCGCGCCTGAGTAAATCCAGAGCCTGAAGTGCGGTAATGCCTCCCACCGAAGTAGAAAGATCGCGCCCGCCGGTGCCGATGGCATGCGTGATGCCGCTGCCCAATTGATGAATTCGTGCCGTTACTTGCTGAAGGCCGGTTCCCGAAGCGCCGACAAGGCCAATAGGCCCGCGACGTACTTTGTTTGCAAAACCCAGTCCGACTTCGTTGATAATCGCAGTCCCGCAATCAGGGCCCATTACCAGTAACCCTTTTTCAGATGCATCCTTTTTCAAAGCGACTTCATCTTCCAGAGAAACGTTGTCGCTGTAAAGGAAGATATTTTTGCCGTGACGCAGTCCTTCTCTGGCAACGCTTGCCGCATAATTTCCTGGCACCGAAACCAAAACCCATTGTGCTTCGGGAAGCATTTTTACAGCAGCTTCAAGACTTTTGGGCAGATAATCCTGTTCATCATGGGAGCGTCGACGGGAAAGCAGGGTGTCTACCTTTCCCAAAGCTGTTACTGTGGCAGCTTTATTGTCACCCTGAATACTAATAATCAAATCTGTACCTGAGCACTCTTGAGCTTCTGCACTTAAAAGACCCTGCTCCTTAAGCAGCTCTTTGTTGGCATTTGTGGCCAGCATAACGCCTGCGTTGCTAATACCGGGAAGATTCATCAACTCTGCTTGTAATTGCATCAGAGTTATGGAGTCGTAGTAAGTCCCTCTGCGAATTTCGATTTTCGTGGCAGCCATTGTGTTTCCAAGAGACAAATTAACAAATAAAAATGCAAAATGATTTTGAATTTTGCAAGCAAATAGATTGAGGATCGAACTAGTGCAACGTTCTGTAAATAGCGTAGCATTGAGGAGAGAAGTGTTCAGGTGTTTGGGTGTTTAAGGTGTTAAGGGATTCAAGTATCTAAAATAAAATAACTTAGGAAGAAAAGTCTTTAACACTCTTACACTTCTAACACCCAAACACATCATACCGACCCATTGCAATGTTATTTCGAAAACGATTCACTCGTTAGACGGATTTATATTTACATTGATTGCCAGATGAAATTAGTGGTGAGGATTTCAATGAAAAAAATGACTACGTTGTTTTACGTACTCCTGTTTAGTGTTTCCGCAACTTTTGTCGGGGCACAAACAAAGCCGGTATTGACTCAAATCAATTTCCTTGTTTCTTCCGGCGATACAGTTACTGAAACGAGTAATGGCCGTGTTACAGTAGAATTGCAATTTGACATCCAGATCCCGATGAATGAAACGGTTTCTCCTACCGTAAAATTCGGTCTTGACCAAAGTTTCCCTCTGCCTTTGCTCACGGGTAGTTCTGTTTGGTCCCCGGGGAATATTTGGCACGGAGATTTTATAGTCTCCAATTTAAACCCCTCTACGGCGGATGGCGAATATATTTTTCAAGTTTTCGATGCTGAGAGTGTCTTTGGAGTCAAGATGGATACAACTTTAAGCACAGATCCAGGCCTGAATAAAACTTTGTTCATTTGCCGTAGCGGTGAACTTCTGTTGGATACGACTACCGTAGATTTTGGCACTGTTACTCTTGGCCCTCCTCTTGGCCCTCCGACTATGACTGTGACCATCAATAATCAAAGCTGTGCCGAACTCAATGTCTCGGGTATCAGCGTGCCCTCACCATTTCGATTGGTAAATCCAATCGGCTCGTTTCCTCCAATACCTGGAAACGGGAGCAGATTAGTCACTGTTGAGTTTAATCCGACGCAACGAACTTCTTATTCAAAAAATATGACGATCATAAGCGACGATCGCTTTCAGACTTCGCGCAGGGACACGGTTCAATTGTTCGGTTCGGGGAAAGGCCCGAGAATTGAGGTATCTTCTAACTCGGTTGACTCGCTTGACTCGCTGCCCTTTGGCAAAGTTGAAGTCGGATCTGATAGTACCCTTTCTTTCTTAGTTAGTAATCCCAAAGCCGCTAATGCCAGTCTTGGTGACACTTTAAATGTATCAAATATTTTTACAAATAGCGGAGTCTTTACGGTTTCAGCAACAGAGCTTACCATTCCACCGGATTCCACAAAAAATGTCGATGTGACCTTTACGCCGGCAGACCGGGTTTTCTATAATGCACTTATGCAAATTTTTAGTGATGATGGCATAACGCCAATCCGGACAGTTTCCTTGTCTGGTCATGCCAGCGATGAAGCAGCTCCGCCAGCGATTACAGGTTTATCCGTTAATTTTGACATTGGAAGACTGATCAGTGCCGGCAGCCTGGGCCTTTGCTGGGATCCTGTGACTGATCCAAGCGGCATCGCGGCCGTTTGGTACTATTTTTCAAGAACGCCTACCACGCAATCAGCAAGACCTGACACAGGTCGGACCGCAAACAGCGTCGGCGGAAGGATTGTTTTGCTGCCCAATGCCAGTTGCGTCAGTTTACCGCTTTTGAATCGAATTACCTCCGGACAATGGTATTGCTATGTTTGGCTTGAGGACGGCATCGGAAACAGCAGTTGGGCGAATAGAGCTGAAGATTTTTTTTACTATGATATCAACCCGCCGGGAATCCCCACCATCGCAAGCCGGTCCATCCCTGAGCTTCAGTGGTTTAGTGCAAATCATGCTTTTAGATTGACTCTGAATATTCCAGTTGATGAATCGAGAAATAGCAGGGATGCAGTTGAGGTATTCTGGAAATATCAGGATCCACCTAGTTCTTCGACAGATTTTGATGGCAGCCATGAATTTAACCCGCCCAGCGGGGAAACGGAATTGTTTACAGTCCCGTTCAATTCAGAGCAACTTTGTGGTGACGATTCACTTTATTTCTGGCTGGCAGATTCAGCTGGAAATGTCGATGCGAACAATTATGCATTGACGCGTTATAGATTTGACATGTGCCCGCCCAATATCACCCGGATTCTCCCCGATGCCCAGAATATCGCCAATCTGGGACAGGCATTCATCGATACTGTGACCATAACCGACCACGTCAGCATTGACACTTCGAGCATCCGGCTGCATTATCGCTTTGGCGGCGCTGAGTCGGAAGAGCCTTCAAGAAGACTAACTCGAATTTCCGGAACCGATACTTATATTCTCGATATTCCGGATGCAGGCGTTACCAAACGCGGCGTCGAATACCAGGTTGTTGCCACCGACGATCTCGGTAATATGGCAGCCGGACCCATTTCATCACTGTGTGATTCCGATTCCCTCTGGTTTCCGGTTCGCACTCGTTTGGAGGGTGAAGGTGATTTTCGAATTGACATCGACGGCGGCCCTGTGCCTTTAGTTGCCGGAGATACTACAAATTCCTATCAGTTGTTTTCAGTGCCATACGACCTGGACAACGGCCAGGTCATGCAGGTTTTGGCGGACGATTTGGGGGCATACGATGATACGATGTGGCGGTTTTTTGACTTCAAGAATGATGGTTCGATTTCCGGCTGTCCTGAGAATCCGGAACTTTGTTTCGTTGAAGCGGAGACGGCCAGAGATTTTACTCCGGGTCGGTCCTACTTTATTATCACACGTCAGGAAAATGTTATTGTCGATGGTGGGCCAGGTCAAACCAGGCGCACGGTTTGTAATGATACCGTTCAAGTTTACGAAGGTTGGAATCTGATTGCGACGCCTTTCAATTTCCCAGTGCATAAAGAATCGTTATCCCTTATTAATTCCAATTCAATTGTATCACTGCGGTCCTATGCCGGCGGCTGGAATATTACAGATGTTATGGAAACCTGGAAAGGATATGCCCTTTTTGTCACCAGCGATAGCGGCAAGGATGATATGTATCTTGTTGTCCGCCCCAGGGCTGCCCCGGGAACAGTTTCAAAAGTAACCGCCGATCTTGGTTTTGGACCGGGAGACTGGGCTGTGCAAATATCCGGGCGGGTCGGCCAAATACATGATTTGGAAAACTGGGCCGGCGTTTTACAAAATGCTCAGCCGGGGTTTGATAATTTCGAATTAGCAGAACCACCCGTGATTGGCCAATTCTTAAAAGTCTCATTTGCGCACCCCGGATGGAACTTGCCGACGGATGAATTCAGTACTGATTTCAGACCGGCTGGCATTTCTGAGCAGGTGTGGCAATTTGATGTGAATACCAACGAAGCTTATGCGGATGTTAGATTATCGTTCGATTTTTTGGGTGACTTTCCCGCCAATGCCGAAGTCCACTTAATTGATGAAGCAGTGCAAAGCGCCCATAATTTACGGGCAAATTCTGTTTATTCGTTTAAGTCCGGTAAGGACGGAGCAGAGAAAAAACTTAAACTTATTGTTGGCAGTCATCAGTTTGCTACCACCCAAGCGGGTGACATCGGCCTGGTACCCGAACAGTTTGAACTCCTGCAAAACTTTCCGAATCCGTTTAATCCGGAAACCAGCATCCGCTACAACCTACCTGAAGCGAGTAGAGTTTCGATTGTGATTTACGACTTGCTGGGACGAAGAGTTAGAACCTTGATAGATAGCCAACAGAAAGAGACAGGTTATTTTACCGCGCGCTGGAATGGACACGATGATCTTGGTGGGCAGGTTGCAACCGGGGTGTACATTTACCAGCTTAAAACAAGTTCCAAATCAATTTCGCGCAAAATGATCTTACTGAAATAGACTCCATGCTAACCTCCCGAAGGCTGGTAAAGATTCGGGAGGTCTTATTTAATGCCTCAAATCAAAATTTTGTAAAGAACGGTTGTGATCTTTTCCATTTTTTATATAACCAACCCCTTTAACTTCTTCGCCTGACCACGACTGAGAGACAGTTTCGTACCATCCTTCAAAATCACTTGGTAGCTCCCGTCACCAATCGGTCTAAGTTGCTGAATGCTGTCCAAATTCACAATCGTCGAGCGGTGGATGCGCATAAACATTTTGTCATCCAGTTTTGTTTCTAATTCTCGCATAGTCTGGTTGACCAAATGATTTGCTTTTCCAAGGTGGAGGCAGGCATAGTCATCCATTGCTTCAATCCAATCGATTTCTTGAAGCTTGATAGGTTTCAGAGAGCCATTCTCTTTAATCCAAAGGCGTTTTGTGTCAGCTTGGTCAGTTTGAATATTTTTTATTAGAGATTTCAGCTGTTCGACAGATGTGTCGTTATTTTGAATTCTATCCAAAACCCTTTGCACGGCCTGGTCGAAACGCTTGCGGTCATACGGTTTCAGCAGGTAATCCACTGCGTTGACTTCAAATGCCTGCAAAGCGTATTTGTCATAAGCGGTTGAGAAAATCACGAATGGAATCTGTTTAAGTTTTTTGAGCACCCCGAACCCTGATAATTCCGGCATTTGCACATCTAGAAAAATCAAATCGGGCTGGAGCGAATTTATGGTTTTGACCGCCTGTTTGCCGCTGTTGCATTCACCGATGATTTCAATGTTCGGATAGTCAGCCAAGTATTCCTTCGACATCTGACGCGCCAGATATTCATCATCGACCAGGATTGTCCGGATTTTTTCGTCAGTCATGATTTTTCGCTGAGAGGAATTTTAATTTTAACTGTAAAAGCTTCTTCGGGTGAATTCTTTAATTCTAACCCGAACGGGTCGCCGTAAATTCGTTTTAGCCGTTCGTGGGTGTTTTTTAAACCAATCCCTTTGTCAAAACAATCCTGCAGTTTGCCGTTTCGCGCGGATTTTCCGGTATTGGCAATTTCGAAATTTAGCAGACTATCCTCTTTAAAAATGCGAATCGTTAACTCGCCGCCTTTTGCTTCCTTGGAGATGCCGTGTTTGATGGCGTTTTCGACAATGGGCTGCAGTAGCATACTCGGGACTTTTTCTTCAAGGACATCGCCACTGATTTCTTCCTTTATACTGAGTTTGCGCCCAAAGCGAATTTTTTCAATGTCCAAATAGTTGCGGATGAATTTTAATTCCTGGTTCAAAGTCACGAATTTGCTTTCATAACCTTCGAGAGAAAAGCGTAGGAGCTCGGCTAACTTGGCATTCATCGTTCGGGCCTTTTCCGGATTTTTAGCCATCAAAGCATTCACCGAATTTAGGGCATTGAATAAAAAATGCGGGTTAATTTGTGATTTCAAATTTTGCAGTTCCATGTTTTTTGTAAGAAGGTGGAGCTCGGTCTCTTTCAACTCTTTTTCTTTGAATTTTTGATAGAAACTAATTGTGTAAAAAATGCCAACCAATAGACCATATTTCGTGAGGCCGTCCAGGAACTGCCACATGTGGACACCTTGCGAGAACAAGAATTTAACCACAGCTTCGCCGGATGTAACCCAGTAAAAACCATAAGTCAGAGACAGCCAAATTAATGTGAAAAAGATACTTGCTAAGAAATGAATGCCAAAGAATCGGATGTTCGAAGATTTATTAAAAGGGAATTTTTTACAAGAATACCAGAGTGGAATGCTTAAAAGCGCCATCATGTAGTTGGCAACTGCAGTTGAAAACCAGGCGAGAGAGTAAGACATGTTTTCCTGAATGGATAATATTCCGGCATTGAGGAAGTTGTAGGCGGTCCAGATAGCAAATCCCAGAAGGATATTTCGGAAAAGTCTCTTCATAGTTGAAATCTAAAAAAATATCGTTTAAAAAACAAGCTGATAAAGCGAATTGGTGATTGACCGAAAAATATAGATATGGCCGTCTTTGCGAGCGTTTCTAAGCGAAGCAATCTCCTGATTAGTCAGGCGTGAGATTGCTTCGGCAAAAAACGCCTCGCAAAGACAGTAAAAACTAGCAAATTTGGACTTTTCGGTCAAGTCTTATAATGCAGATATGATCGACCTGGATTCCGCCTTTGTCCTTTGGCATCAGGATGTCATTTGGTTTTTGTACGTATTAATCAATCAGTATTGAGGTCTCTGAGGTGATAAATCTCAGGGATTTATTTTGAAAATGGAACCATTTTAAGGTAAGGGATTATGTTAATTCATTAATGAGAGAAATTCGATAAATGGAACAATGATTAGCGTTCTCATTACAATTTTAATTTTTATTCCCTTTAGCTCAAATGCGTCGGCTTCTGATAAAAATGTCTATCATCAACTCAGCCTCGAAGGGATCGAGTACGGCTACAACATGCAAATTGAAAAGGCGACCGAAGTTTTCGATCAACTTATGAAACTCGAGCCGAAAAATCCACTTGGATATGTTCTGCAATCGGTGAATTATTTTTATATACTGCAATGGGGGTGGAGTAAGGATGTTGAAAAGAGATTCAAAAAACTTACCTCCAAGGCGATAAAACTCTCCAAGCGAAATTTACCGGATAAAGAAAAAAGGCTGGACGCGCTATTTTACCTGGGGACGATCCGTATATATCTCGCTGCTTATCACGGCGGGCAAAGTAATTGGCTCAGGGCTTACTGGTATGGCAAAGACGGCATTAGGTATTTAAAAAAATTAGTGGCCGTCGATCCGAATTACTACGACGCTTATTTGGGACTGGGCTTGTATCATTACTACGCGGATGTGATTCCCAAATTCATCAAGATGGTAACCGCCATTTTGGGCATTGAAGGAGACAGAGTGCGCGGACTTAAGGAGTTGCAGTCTGCCGCTGAAAACGGCAAGTATTCAAAAGCCGAGGCCATGCTTTTCCTGGGGAATATTTATTTGTACACTGAAAAACAATCTGAAAAAGCCTTGCAGTATTCTAAGGAGTTGGCAGAGCTTTATCCGGTAAATTCGGGTTTCTTAAGTTTTCTTGGCGAGAATTATCAGCGAAACGGCGCTCACTCTCTGGCAATCGAAACGTTTAAATCCGGGTTGGCGCAAGAGGCCGCACAACGGTACCCGATTTTTAAAATGTTTTTATTTTACAATCTGGGGAATGCTTATTTTGAAATGAACCAGTTTGACAAAGCCGCCTCTTTTTATCGGCAGTCATTTGCTGTCAAGGCTTCTGAAAATAAAGCGCGAAAAGGAGTTTTGGCTCTGGTAAATTATAAAATTGGGTTGTGTTATGATATGGTTAGCAGACATGAAGACGCGCTGAAAAAATACCGACAAGTAAAAAAATCTCATAATAATCGCGCCTATAAACTTGCCCGGGAACGACTTAACAAACCCATGTCTCTGGTTGAGAGAGATTTAATTTTTGGGAAGAATTTTGCTAAAACAAAATCTTACGAGGATGCTATGGGTACTTTCAAACAAGCTCTTGAAAAATGTGAATTAAACAGCGAGGATTATCCCGAAACCAAAATACCCGAGCTAAGATATCATCTTGCCAAAACAAAGTTTGAGGAAAAGAATATTCAGACAGCAATTTCAGACTTTAAAGAAATTGGGGCTTTAAAAAATGTGAAAGAAAAATGGATTAAACCGTGGTCGCACTTTTATCACGGCCGGTGCTTGGAAGAATCAGGAGAGTTTCAAAGTGCGCTTGCTGAATATGATGCAGCTTATAAATTTGATGACAATGAATTGCGATTTCAGATAGACAGGAGGAGGGAAGGATTACAAAACTTTTTTGAAGAACTAGATTAATCAAACCGGACAAACCGGAACTTAGTTTTGATAACTATAACGTGAGATGAGCGCACCAGGCGAGGTTGGATGCGTGATACTGGATGGGGTTAATGCGAGCATCGAGCATCATAAAAGAACCATCGCAAAGCGAGACGGAGGAGAATTCGAGATCAAAGAGTAATTCCACTTCCCAGGTTCACTCACAGAGTCAATTTCCGAATCGAATCCATAGAACAAAGTTTTTGTGCAGCAAGTTTTATGAGATTAAGGGAATGCATACTAAGGAGATTCCAGACGATATGGGTTTATTCATGAGGCTCTTTTCGAGAACGAATCCCTGCTTCTCGCAAGCTCTTCTCAACCACTTTGCGTATAGAGTCAGGATCGATAACCGGTATATGTTTGAGATGTTCCAGGCTTTTCAAAGACTCTAATTCCTTTAAAATTTCAAAACTTTTCTGCTCTTTAAGTTCATCAAGAAAGTTTTGCAAAGCTGCCATCTCTTTCTCTAGCGCTACCGAAAGGTCTTTTTCCCATTTCAGAACCCGATCCTGCTCCAGAGCCTTTAGCTGCTCTGCAAGATTTTTAAACTCCTCCTCGTCCAGATGTGATCTCAAACTGACGTCCATTATGATGTTTAGCCCGTCCTTTACCCGGTAATGTATTTGCCTTGCTTTTTCATGGTATTTTACCCTATTTTTCTTTATGGCAATATAGATTTTTTCATTCAACTCAAACATTGTTTTTACCCGTTTACCTACAAACTGTAATCTTTCGGGCTTCGGGGCTCTTGCAAGTTGAGGCGGCTCGCCGGACCCGAGTTCTATATAAAGCAATTCGGAGATGGGTGTCGGCGCCAGCATTGCAGACCGCAAAATCCCCTCGGCCTGTTGGGGCGTAAGTGCAGTTTCTGTGTTGCCGGTGTTAAGAATGTTTGCAGCCATACTCTCAATCTGTTGGGGGGCAACATCGCCTTTTGTTGCTCGTTCCTTAAAATCTTGATATAGTTCAGTAAGCTTATTTTTTTCTGTTCCGTCCGGCACGAGCGCTAAGAGCTTTTCTCCCATCAAATCCAGAGAGTATTCGAGTACACTCTGCTTGACCTCCTCCTCTGCATAAAAAGTCAAATAAATGGCAACGGATATGACTATCGCCGCCAAAACAAATCCGATTTTACGAAAACTGTCCCACATTTTTTTCTCCGTTTATATTGGAAAATGACATGAGTAAGCCTCATGAATATTATTATTTAAATAAATGCCGGAGCAAAATCAAGTGAAAAAAGTGTTTCTCAATTATTTTTGAGATTGGAGCATGTAAAACCGAGATTTTCTTTTTGACAAACCAAATAAAAAGCGATATATTGAGCGATATTTTGTTGTAAAAAGGAGCTTAAATGAGTCACGAAGCTGTAATAGAGCAACTCAATCGCGACATAAGCCCGGAACTCTATGAGCAGATTCGCAAAGAATGGAAAGCACATTCGATTGCAGAGGATAACCGCGATATCGCCGGATTGATGGCTACGCTTACGGATGATTGCGTTTATGAACTGCCGCAAACAGGCGACGCCTGGCACGGCAAAGAAGGGGCTACTCGCTTTTACACCGAGCTGCTTGGGGCGTTTCCGGACGTCAAATTTGATTTGCAAAATATTGTGATCGGCCCGCAGGGTGTTTTTGAGGAAGCGCATGTTACTGCAACTCATCAAGGGAAATGGTTGAATTATGAACCCACGGGCAAGCACATTGAGTTTGAGGTTGTCATCCTGTTTCCATGGGATTCCGAAAAGCAGAAATTCAGTGGCGAACGGGTCTATTTCTTTGGCCTCGATGAAGTTTTAAAGGGTTAATTCCGAGGGAGAAAAATCTTGACACGAAAATCAAGTGGCCACGGTTTTGGCACCGCGCCGGTTTTTCTGGCCGCTATCAGCACCATTCTCGGCGCGATTCTGTTTTTAAGATTCGGTTATGCAGTTGCTCATGTCGGCCTGTTCGGCGCATTTTTGATCATCCTCATCGGTCATGCGATTACCATCCCGACTGCCATGGCCATCGCCGAAATTTCCACCAATCTGAAAGTTGAGGGTGGCGGCGAGTATTTCATTATCAGCCGCTCCTTTGGCTCGATGGTAGGGGGGACCATCGGCATTTCGCTTTATTTCTCGCAGGCGATTTCTATCGCGTTTTATATGATCGCATTTGCCGAGGCATTTACCCCTGCGTTCGGCTGGTTTGAAGGACTCACTGGCATCGAACCGCAGACCTGGATGATCAGTATTCCGGCAACTGTCCTCCTGCTTGTTCTCATGATCACAAGAGGCGCAGAATTGGGGGTCACGGTGCTTTGGGTTGTGGTGACGACTTTGGCTTTATCATTATTTATGTTCTTTATTGGCAGCTCCAGCTCTAGCTCCGGCTCTACCGGCTTGGACATATTTGCCAAAGTACAAAACCCGGACAAGTTTTTTGTGGTATTTGCGATTATTTTTCCCGCGTTTACCGGCATGACCGCCGGGGTCGGCCTTTCCGGTGATTTAAAGAATCCACGCAAATCCATTCCTTTAGGAACGTTGTCTGCAACTCTGGCCGGGATGGTCATTTATTTTTTCGTTGTGATTAAGATGGCTTACAGTTTATCGCCGGAGGAATTGGCCGCCGATCAATTTGCCATGAGCAAAATCGCGGTTTGGGGACCGATCATTCCCATCGGCCTCGCTGCGGCTTCTATCTCATCGGCCATCGGCTCGATTTTGATCGCCCCCAGAACCCTGCAAGCTTTAGGCGGCGATCAAGTTTTTCCGTCTGCTACGGTCAGTAAATTTTTAGCAAAAGGCCGGGGCGAAGCGAATGAACCGATGAACGCCACTATTTTTACTGCAGGTATTGTTTTTGCGGTTGTAGCGCTGGGCAATGTAAACTTTGTCGCACAGATCATTAGTATGTTTTTTATGATTACCTACGGCTTTCTCTGTTTAGTGAGTTTTCTGGAGCACTTTGCCGGCAACCCTTCCTATCGCCCGACGTTTCGTTCAAAATGGTACTTGTCACTCATTGGCGCCCTCGCTTGTTTTATCATGATGTTCCAGATGGCGCCTGTTTACGCTTTCTTATCCCTTATAGCCATTGTTGTGATATACCTGAGCCTGAAACGCGGCCGCGAGGAAGAAGACGATCTTTCGGCCATGATAAAGGGCGTGCTGTTTCAACTCACACGTCGACTGCAGGTGCTGATTCAAAGAAAGCAGGCCGTAGTCGCTTTATCCAATTGGCGGCCGTCATTTATCGCGATTTCATCGAGTTCGTTCACCCGTCTCGCCCCATTTGATTTGCTGAGATGGATTTCTCATTACTACGGCTTTGGCACTTTTATCCATTATATTAAAGGCCCTTTGGATGAATCGACGCAAAAGGAGTCGAAAGAAAAATTAGCCCAGTTGATTAAACAAGGAGCGGCCAGCCATGCTGGTATTTATGTGGACACAATTATCTCGCCGAGTTTCAAAACCGCGGTGGCGCAAATCGTGCAGATTCCCGGCATTTCAGGCCTGGAGAATAACAGCATGCTTTTTGAATTCCACGAAGACGATGAAGGCGAAATCTCCCGCATCATCGATGGCTGTCAATTCGCTTCGATTGTTGATTTTAACCAGTGCGTGCTGCGTTCCTCGGAAAGGCACTTCGGCTACAAACAACGCATCGACATTTGGCTCA
>JADFPY010000016.1 GCA_022562085.1 candidate division KSB1 bacterium
TCCAGGGCAGGAAGACAAACGCCTGCAATGTCATACCCCTCGACGATGGGGTTCTGCTTCGGCAGCAGACTCATTTGAACGTTGCGAGCGATGTCCAGCTCCTGGGCCATACGCTCTCTCTGGGTGATTAGCTTCACATAGCTCGGCTTTGCGGCAATCTCTTCTGCAGTCAGCTCCGTGCCTTTGAAATAAGCAAAAAGTCCAATCCCTAGTGGGGCCAGTGCGAAAACATAAGAGATGATTCCTGATGTGGAAAAATATTCTGTTAAGAGTAATTCATGAGCGTAAGGCAGAATGCTCAAAATGAATCCTGCAACCAGAACAGCGACAAGGTCGTACTTTACAAAAACCCAGCCGAGTATAAAACTGCTTATCACCGTGATCCCAAAACGCCATGATACGGGATAAAGTGGAATGAGAGATTGACTAACAGAAACCAGGACTGCCATAAACAGGACAGCGACAAAAGAGTTCAGTGTATCATTTTTTATGACTCGGCTGAGCTGTTTCTTGAAGAATGCTACCAGAAAAAGGGCGCCGATAAAGCTATAAAAGAGGGAGTCCGTAAGGGCCTCGCCGACAACTTCAAGAACCGGCATGTAGGAGGTTAACAAAAACGCCACTGAGCGACTCTCGGTCCAGGCGGAAAAATTCTGTGTTGCCACGTAACTCAAACCCGACCACAACCCGACCGTGACCAAGCCGGCCATATATCCAATGAATACCGATGAAAGCAAAGAAGGGAACAGAATCCGACCGGAAGAGATCCGGTCAAACAAAGTGAGTTTGTATCCCCATTTTTCACGGACAATCGAATCGCCAACGGACCAGGAAACCATGATCATCACAGCACCAAAAACGCCCATGAGGGTGAACACGACCAGATAGCCGGCGATGCGGATCGCCGGGCTCGCGTTACCAAAACCAAAAATGGTCCAAAGGTCAAATGTATTAAAGGACATTAATGCTATGATAATTGTGTACAGCATTCCCACAATAATAGGAGCCTTTACGGCGATCTCACCCGCATGAAAACGCAGGATGTACATAACGCCTAATATGATAAAGATCACTACCATAATAACCGGCACAACTACAAAACGGAGAATCCCCTCATTCTGCAGCTCCGTGACCGACTCGTTGGTAAAACGCTCGGGCGTACTAAAAAAGGTCACAACCCGGTGGACCTGGTCTCCCCTCAAGGTCGTGCGTAGCTGCAACTGAATTTCACCGGGAAAATCATACTTTGAATAATAAGTCAGAAAATAGTCCATGCGGGATTTCTGCTTATCGCTGCTGACTTCAAGGAGTTCGTATTTATCCAGGTTCAGATGCAGCTTTGTCTCCAGAAAATCGTCCATAACTTCCTCTGCTTCCTCCCTCGTCAAGCTGTCTCCGGGAACGTCTTCGGGTACAAAGTGATCGAACCCAAAAGCTCTGCCGTCAGGACTCACAAACGCTTGATACAATTGTGTGCCTGAGTTATCAAACCAGCTAACTTGCCAGTAGTAAGCCGGGGAGCGCTCTTCAAGAAATTCATAGTCCTCATCAGAGAAATTCAGAATTTGATAGGGACGTTCCTGAATTGGTGAAGGAAGAAATCGCACGGCGCGGTAGAGCGAATCAAGTTCCGTCACATCAAATCCGTGCGTCTCTAGATACGAAACTGCGGTCCGTGCCGCCTCCGCCCGGCCAATGCTGACTTTTACTTTAGACAATGGGACGACCTGTGGTTGGTAAATCAGAAAAAGTATCAACCCGGTTGCACCGAGGATAGACCAGACAATGTACTCGATCTTGGATGGTTTTTTCATTCTACTCTCTTTCTTGCGTAGTCCAGGTAATTGCAACGAAAATACTACTATTGTTCGAAGATGTAAACAAAAATCTTTCTTAAGCTAAAATGGCTTCCTTATGTGGAAGCCTTGCTATTAAAAAAATGTGAACTATGAATGCCCCCGGCTAGAAGCTCGAACCCCCAACTTTTGGCTCCGGAGGCTGAGCCCATGTATCTCAAAACAAAATCAGGTCAAGTTTCTATCCGTCTGCAAAGAATTTTTCTTTCATTTGACATATTTAACCATTGTGATTTCATTTCCCAAATGATTAAACTTGACTTCATCCATAAAGTACCTGACAAAGAAAATACCCCGACCGCTTTGTTTATGGAGATTTTCTTTTTTTGTTGGATCAGCCAGTTTTTGGTAATCGAATCCTGTACCTTCATCAGCAATTTGGAAAACCACTCGTTCCGGCTCTATTAATGCTTGTGCAAATACTCTTTTCGCTGGGTCCTTCTCATTGCCGTGAATGATCGCATTTGTAATTGCCTCAGTCAATGCAATTGATAATGTGAAATTTTCAATGCTTTTAAGCCCAACCACAAAATCAACCAATTCAGACACAGCGTCATCGATTTTGGTAACCTGGCTTGGCAGTGTAATACACTTTTTCAGAGTCGACATAGCTATAGCTTCTTAAAACCAAAAATTACCTTGTCAATGACAAAGGCCAGAGAAGTTCCTTCTTTTGATCTAAGAATCCAAATGAACAGTAAATAAATTAGGAGCGAAGTAATTTAAACGTAACAGGAAACGAGATCCAAACACGGACTTTCTTGTCCCGCTGCAGGGCCGGCTTCCATTTAACTTTTCTGAGGGCCTCCATTGCCGATTCTTCAAAACCCGCGTTTCTAGGCTTGGCCGTGATAATCTCTGTTTTTTGGGTCCGGCCGTCCACACCTACCAGAACCTTGACAAACACTTTCCCCTCTAAATCTGCACGGGCGGCAAGCTGCGGATATTTAAGATGTCTGTGAAGTGCCGCAAACCCTCCTATTATTTCAGGAGCTTTATCATAGGCAACAAAAATCAGATCATCTTCTTCCGGAGGCGCCGGCGGTGGTGGTATATCGGACAAATCAAGATCGGTTAAAGAAATTGTTAAATCCTCAGGGACCGATTCATCTTCAGTTGGAACCGGTATGCTTGGTCTCACGGGCGGCGGCGGTTTGCGAAACTGTTGAGTCAGGGGAATATCTGCTACTTCAATTGTGACATCCACTTTTTTAAGGGCCGCGACATCTAAAGAGAATAGTCTTGCCGCCTGAAACAGGCAAATGGTTGCTGCTAAAGTAATGGTAAATGATGCCTCCAGAACTTTTTTGTACGTACGTTTAAGATCTGCCGCCGCAGCCTTGCGTCTTGTCAGTTTTTGTCCGGAAATTAGTTCAGAAAAAAATTCTTTGGTAGCGTTGTTTTCCAAACTTTCCTTCTCCTCATCCGAAATTTTAAAGGGATTAAATCCACTTCCTTTGTTTATAAACATAGCTGGTCTGGCTCCATTGGTTTGTGGTTGCAATTTTGAATAAGAATTTACGTAACATTTCCAAAACGGTTTCATTTGTCTTTTTCCAACTATATTTTTCACCCTGCCAACCAACCTTCTGCATCGAGGGTCTTATATTTATATTTATAATGTTTGTTTAAAGAAAATATAAAATATTTCAACCGTATTTAAGAAAGACCTCATCGCTCACTTATTCAATTCTTGTAGCCTGGATCCGTCGGGTAATTTGTTTACCCAAACCCATAAAAACACGTAACCAAATTCCTGGACGCTCGTAAATAAACAAAATCAAGAAAAATGAGATACTTTGAGAAAAACGTAGACGGCCTACCGGTTTTTGAACTGGAGGGCAAGATCATGGGCGGTACGGAATGTGAAGACCTTTGCCACCGAATGCTAGAAGTAATTGCTGCCGGGCAATCCAATCTTGTGGTGGATTTCGAAAAAGTTCAATGGATGAATAGTGCCGGGATGGGAATGATGATACAATGCGTCACCAAATTACGCAGAGACGGCGGTGATTTACACTTCATGGGTATCCATGATAAAGTCGGGCATTATTTCAGAATAACCAAACTCGACACCGTATTGAAAATCTATGACAACATAAATGAGGTTCTCCAGAAATTACAGCTGACAAATTCGAGTTCAAAAGGCTTGGTCTAAACATCTAAGAAAAACTAAGAATAAACATCAGTTGCAAGACGTCTATCATTAGTCATGGAGTATTCATAGGCTTATGTTAACACATTACTTCAAAATTGCTCTACGTACAATCAAACATCAAAAAAGCTACTCGTTTATCAATATCGCCGGCCTAACCATCGGTCTGACCATATCGTTAGCAATCGCTTTCTATGTTATCGACGATCTGACATTCGACCGTTTCCACAGGGACGCTGAAGATATTTACCGAGTGTTAACACTTGAAAACAGCAGCGCAGGTTCATTGACCTATTCAATTACGGCTGGTCCACTTATTCCAGCTTCTGTGGACGATATTCCAGAAGTTTTAGCCGCCACCCGATCCCGTCCCATTGGTGGATCTTTAATTGCGGCTGGTGATGTTGCCAGAGCAGATATGAATGAAAGCAATTCAATTCGCCTGCAGGGATTTATGACCGAACCGGAGTTTTTTGATGTTTTTGGGTTTGATTTCATCAGGGGTGACCAAGAGCATGCTTTATCCGATCCTTCCGGTGTGTTGTTAACTCCAGAAGCAGCAGAGACGCTTTTCGATGGTCTCGATCCGATCGGGCAAAGGTTGACAGTTCGAGGTGTTCAAGATGCCTATGTGATTGGCCTGGTTGAACGACCGCCAACCAATTCGCACATACAGTTTGATTTTATCCAGCCGCTTATTATTGCAAACAACCCGTTATGGTGGGATTCATGGGAAAACTTCACCTTGCAAGGGTACATGAAGCTTGAAAAAAATGCTTCAAAAGAAGTTGTAGAAAAAAAGATGCTTGACCTGGCGCGGGCTCATGGTATGCCAGCAATTAATATTCCAACTCTACAACCCCTGCTTGATGTGCATTTAGGTTCGGCCGACCATCATTACGACAACTCAAATCAGGGAAAGAATGATGAAACAGTTGTTTATGCGTTGGCGGTAATTGGATTTCTTATCATACTTGTGGCGGCCATAAATTTTATAAACCTTTCGACGGCACGCGCTTCAGGGAGGGCCCGCGAGGTCGGTATGCGCAAGGTGGTCGGAGCAAGCAAGGGCCAACTGACTATACAATTCCTCGGTGAATCTGTCGCGCTTACTCTAATTGCCATGCTATTATCAGTTGGAATTTTGCAGATTTCTCTTCCATATTTGGATGGGCTTTTGGGAAAACATCTTGATATCAGTTTTCTTGATAATCCACTGCTACTTGTAACGATGTTTGGCGTTGCAGTGGTAATTGGCATACTGTCTGGTCTTTATCCTGCATTTGTACTGTCTGCATTCAAACCCGTAACAGTTTTGAGAGGCAAGTTCGAGAAGAGTGGTATTGGTTCTTCGATCCGTAAGATACTTGTACTGCTCCAATTTGCCATTACAATTTCTTTGACAATCGCTGTACTCGTTATTTATGATCAGATCGGCTACCTCACGTCGATGGATATGGGTTACAACAGGGACCAGGTTGTAACAATGTTTGCGCAGAATAATAGAGGTGACTTGTTCAAGAACAGATTATCTACTCTGCCAGGCGTGGTTGCCGCAGGGAGATCCAGCGGGGTGCTGGGCTCCAACTTTATACGTTATGAAGTCATACCTGAAGGGGCTACTAGAGAAGAGGGTCGTATGTTCCAACAGATCGCCCTTGACGGCAGCTTCCTCGACGTGCTGGAAATTGGGATGGCAGCAGGAAGGGGTTTCTCCGTGGATTTTCCTTCAGACACGGCTAACTCGATTTTGATTAACGAGACCGCCGCAAAAAAAGCCGGATGGGATGCCCCCCTGGGTAAACGTCTGGACATGGTTGAGGTTGATGGCTCTATCACATCCAAACGCGTGGTGGGAGTCGTTAAAGACTTCCATTTTACAGGTGCTCGGCAGGCGATAGAGCCATTGTTTTTCCAATTAAATACACAAAACACCTTCTTGTTTGTAGTAAAACTTGCAGGCGGTCAAATAACCGAAACGATGGATCGAATACAGAAGCTTTATGAGGAAGTCTATCCAGGTCGAAATTTTAACTTCCAGTTTCTTGATGACGTTTTCGATCAGCAGTTTGATGCCGACAGGGAATTTGCTACTAATATAGCGTACTTTTCAGGGATTGCCATAATCATCGCGTGTTTAGGGTTGATTGGATTGGTGGCGTTTGCCGTAAGTGAGAGAAAAGCTGAAATTGCAATCAGAAAGGTCCTCGGTTCGAGCGAAGGACAGGTGATATTTCTGCTGGCAAAAGATTTTCTCAAATGGGTGCTTATTGCCAATTTTATCGCCTGGCCTTTAAGTTATTATGCGATTGGATTGTGGCTTGACGGATTTGTCTATAAAGTTTCTCTTACGCCGTTTCCATTCTTCCTTTCAGGTTTTGCTGCCATGACCCTGGCACTGGTAACTATGTCCTATCAATCCATTAGGGCCGCACACGCGAATCCGGCGGACAGCTTAAGAAACGAATAATCATAACCATTTCAGGAAAAAATACTATGAGCTTAAAAGATGTTCTTATGAAATTAGCCCAAGATAAGACTCCTATCTTATTGAGTGACGGAAAGCAAGACTGGAAAGCTGACACCCTTTTGGAAACTTTATCAGAGCCTATGTTAAAAAGAAATGCCTACTTCCAGCAAGGCCTATACATCGCAGAAATAAACAATGGCGGCTATTTGGGACAGGTTCTTTACAAAGTTAAACAGAGGACATAAGGAAAGAGGCCGCCTACATCTCGTATGTTTTGAGTGACTCCCACCTTTGTTTCAGCCGACAAAGGTGGCTGACTGACTCCAACCCCAAGCCACCTTTGGGTTGTGAGGACAATTAGTTAATCCTTTCAATGGTGATAGAGACAATATTTGTATCTGGAACATCTTTCTCTACTTTAAGCAAAAAGTCTTCAAAATTGCTGGGCTGGTTCACCAGATTAGAATCTTGTACAGTCGAGTTTGCAGACCACACAAGTTGATGTTCACCTTCCTTGACTGCGCGAGCTCTAATTGAGAACATCAAACCTCCTCCATTTTTCTCAGGCGTGGCTCCTTTTAAGGAATACCCAATTATTAAGGTGCCAACGTTATTAGTTGTGTTAAGGGAAAGATTGGCGAGAATAGTTGCCTTATCTCCCAAAAACTTCCCCATCACGACATCCGGCTGACCAGTATTTTGATTGATTTCCAATGCATCAACCGGAAAATTCAGCGAAGTCACAAATCCAAAAACATTCTTCGCTTTCTTGATATTGACATGAATTAAAAAATTATCCCCAACTTTTATTGCTTCCATGATTGTCTCTTTAATTATTAGTTATTCCCGACCATGGATTTAAACATTTCGTATTGGCTATTTCTTGATCAGCATTATCTATTTTCCCATCCTTGTTAAAGTCCGCATTTTCCCTAAAGCGTTGCTCTCCTTTGTTGGAATCGAAACTGGCATTAAAAGCCAGCCAATCGTTTAAGTCGACAAGCCCATCCTCATTAATATCACAATTAATCTCGGGTTGAACCGGTGCCGTGGATAAAACCACCTCATTAGAAAATTCGCTCAGGTTATCCGATTGATCATAGGCTTTAACAGCCAGAAAGTAAGTTTTATTGGGGGATAAGTTGAGAACATACGAGGTTGTCAGGCCAACGGTTATACTATCAGAATAACTACTGGAAGCACTGCCATAATAGATTCGATATCCTGCCAGATCGGATTCACTATTCGCGTCCCAACGAACGGTCACGGAATCTTCTTCAACGACAACCGTGTCACCCGGTATTATTTGAGTTGTTGAAGCCATATAGAAGACCACCTCGTCTGAATACGAACTCGCATTGTCTGCCGTATCATAAGCGGTAACCGCGAGAAAATAGGTCCTGTTTATAGGCAACTTTAGTACATGTGATGTTTCCTGCTCAACATCCACCATACTGCTATAAATTCCTGAAGCATTGCCATAATGAATTTTGTAGCCGTCCAAATCCGGTTCAGTATTCGGCTGCCAACTGACCCTAACCGAATCGCCCATAATTTTAAGCGTACTATCCGGCACTGTTGGAGGTACGATTGTTGAACCGGTGAATCTTATATTGCGCAGTTTTAAATTAACGTCGTGCCCCTTATTGGGATCCCAATAATCGTTGGTGAAGACAAAATAAATGATGCTGTCATTTCCACCTGGCGTAAATTTCCCCAATTGCATGAACGTTGTCGTTGTAAGTGATTGAACCTGGAATTCAGTTTCAAGGTTATCCGGATCATTAAATGCAATCCCGACGTTTGGCCACCTGCCGGCAGCGGTATCGGCGCCAGCCTCAACTTCCAGAGTGAAGTTTTTGAATGGCAGTGCTTTAAGGGAATAGGCCAGCCAGGTATTTTCGCCAGTTGCAATGCCCCAGAACACGACATGGTCGCCAACGTTGTCGACTTTTTCTGAGAATGTCATTTTAGAGGCGTGGACGATTACGGTTGTGCTTGCTTGAAAGGCGAAAAGTTGACCTGGGCTGAAGCTTAAACAGACAAGTAAAAGAAAAATTTTGCTTACCAGTTCACGAGGCATTAGTTTCTCCGATTTCTTAGGTTATACCTTAATAGACACAAGAAAAACCGGACTTATCTCAGATTTTTTGAAGGGGTTAATAAATTTATACAAAGCAGAACACTTTGTCAACAGAAATTTTGATAATTTGTTGCTTTTAGAAGGTTTACTTCACCGTAATAGCGAATCACGTCGGCCTCAGGCGTTTGTTTTGGCCAATCATTCGGATTCGCATCCGAGATGTCTTCAGGCCGCCATACTGCAGGCTCATCATCATGCTCAAGAAGATGTTGTAGCGATTCAAGGGCAAAACTTGTCTGCGGCCCAATAGTCATCACCTTTCCCCGAGTCAATGCCTTTTTCTTGCGCCAATAGTTGGATGACCGCGATTATTTATCTTTTCCTGGACCCATGCCATCTACTTTGCTTTGTCTACGCCGCAAGTGTTTTGCCTCCCCAAATGCCATCTTCCGGGCCCGCGTAATCCCCTGGCATTTAATTGGCTTTGCACGAACTTTATTCTACTTTTCATGCTGGGTCACTTTTTTTGACAGTATGAACAGGATTGACCGGATTTGTTTGAAATCCAAAATTTAAATCTCAATCTTTGCACACGCCATTCTAAACCTGAATTATTGATTGAAGAATACCAGATTCTTTCAGTACTTTTCACATAAATTTATGCAATGGACTCCGCCCTGATTAGCCGTAGTTATTCAGTTATCTTGTCTTTTTTCCAATAAAATACATCTCATCAACTGGCCGCAACGGCCGATTAAACCACAAAGGTCTGCGCAGACCATCCGGACCGGGTGCAGGACGCGTCATTTTTAGCCATTCTTTGTACACTTCAAACGATTTATTGGTGTCGACAAACAGATCGCCATATTTATCATCAGGGTGTGCTTTCTCAATTCTGACTTTTTGATGCCAGCAATGCATGCCGCTGATCGGATCAGGATGAACCGGAAAAGTGATGTTTTGATGAACACCACCGTCGCTCCAGAAAATTCGTGATGAATCCGAGTCTTCACTTTTATATGGACGAATGCCATCCAGTACTCTCATTTTCCATTTTCCCTTCTCGACTTCCTGAATATCAACGAGATTGGTCGCCCAGCGATTTCCCTGTTCATCCTGAGGCCGACGCCATCTACCCAAATGATGTGAGCAAGCAACTACGCCGGGTTTCATGCCTTCCGTAACCCAAACCCGGTCAATAAAATAGCCGATTTCCGTATTTATGCGCAGCAAATCTCCTGTTTTGATTCCGAATTTCTTAGCATCTGAGGTGTGCATCCAAATCGGATTGCGGTTGGAAATTTCGGTCAACCACTTGGCGTTACTGGAACGCGAGTGGATCAAAGTTGGCAGCCTGAAGGTTGGCAGCAGCGGGAATTCCCCTTTTTCTCGATCCATCTTTTCTTCGTGAATATGGCTTTTAATATAAACGGGGATTTTATACTCCGGCCAGCCCCAATCAACTATCGTCTGCGAGTAAAACTCTTGCTTCCGGGATGGAGTCGGAAACCCTGAACAAGCTGTTCCATGGACCATCACTCCGATTGCTTTTCCATTCTTTATAATTGTGTTCGTCTCATCCACTTCGGTGCTTTTTAATTCCTCCTTTGATAATTTTGCGAGATGTTTATTATATGAAGTCGTTTCTACTTCGAAAGCGCCATATTTGCGCATGTAATCCAAAGGCGTCAGTCCTTCCTCGGACGCTTTTTCCGGCAAACCGGTCGTATTTTCAAAAATATGCCGGTAGTATTCCTCGATGCGAATCTTTTCACCTTTGCGATAAGGAGAGATGAAGTGCTCTTTGATACCCAGGCTGCCATCCGGGTCGATGCGCCAGGACAGCTCGATCCAGAATTCGTCCTCTTCCCAGACTTCGCCCGGATTGGCTTCATAAGTAAAATTTACGGGTTTGCCCATGCGGCGCAATGCCTCGCGAACTACCGGCTGGCGGAATCCAATCCATAAACCGGAATGTGTTTCGTAACTGATGAGGTCATGACGTTCGCTGGAATGCCCCATTGGCAGGACGTAATCGGCAAAATAGGCAGTCTCATTCCAGGTTGGTGTCAAGGCGGCGTGCAAACCGATTTTGGATTCGTCAGAGAGCGCTTCTATCCAGGTGAAACCATCCGGAAAGGTCCAGACCGGATTGAACACCCTGGTAAAATAAACCGAAAGTTTTCCACGGCCCTCTTTAAGAAAATGTGGTAAAAGCTGGCTCATTTCATAGTGTGCCAGGGGATATTCATCCGGGAAATGCAGCTCGTTCCAGAATTTTACGGCCGGAGGCGAATCAAAAACATTGGGCTTGAATTTGTTCCAGGCGCTAGGCGAGGTCCCCCCTATTGTGCCAACACTGCCGGTTAAAACATTTAGAAAATGCAGACATCGAGCCACGGACCAACCGCCGAGATTACCGCTGCCGGCGCTGCGCCAGTTGTGAGTTGAAAGTTGCGTTCCCGCTTTCCCTGCCTGCTTAGCTGTTTCGATAATCATTTTTGCCGGAACGCCACTCTCCTGCTCGGCAAACTCCGGAGTGTATTCCTTATATTCCTCTTTGAGCGCCCCAATGAAGTTCTCAAAATTCACGGCAATTTTCGGATGTTCTTTTTTAAGATACGTTTGCCAGTTCACCCAATTCTTCATAAAAGACTCATTGTAAAGCCCTTCATCCAGAATGACTTTTGCCATTGCAAGCAGCACCGCCGCTTCAGAGCCGGGGTAAGTCGGCATCCAGTAGTCAGCCATACTCGCCGTGTTAGACAGCCGCGGGTCCATGACTGCGAGCTTGGCGCCGTTCATCATCCCTTCAATAATGCGTTGTGCATGCGGATTGAAATAGTGACCCGACTCCAGGTGAGCGCTGATTAACAAAATGAATTTCGCGTTGGCATGATCCGGGGATGGCCGATCGTAACCGTGCCAGATAGCATAACCGAATCTTGCTCCGGCAGAACAAATATTAGTGTGGCTGTTGTGTCCGTCAACGCCCCACGCTTTCAAAACGCGGTCCATATAGCCTTCATGCCCGGGGCGCCCAACATGGTAAGCCACTTCATTATTTTTTCCGGCTTTCAGTGTCTCGCGAATTCGGGAAGCAATTTCGTCCAGAACTTCATCCCAGGAAACCCGTTGCCAATTTCCCTCTCCGCGCTTGCCTTTCCTTTTAAGCGGATAAAGAATTCGGTCTTTATCGTTAATCTGATTTATAGTGGCCGGCCCTTTTGCGCAATTCCTTCCTCTGCTTGCCGGATGCCACGGATTGCCTTCAAACTTCCTCACTTCAAGGGTTTCTTTGTTGACATAACTTAAAAGGCCGCATCCAGCTTCGCAGTTAAAACAACTTGTGGGCACGATCATGTAGTTTTTTGCTTCACGACGAGGCCAACCTGTAGCTTCATACTCAACCCAGTCGTCCCATTTGTCGGGGGGCGGATAGTCAGTAAGTTGACCCGGTTCCGTTAAGCGCGGCAGCTCCGATTCAACTTCATTATGAAGATTGGGGATGAGATGAAGCTTCTCAGCAATATTTTCAATTAATCCATGTTTGCGCTTACTTGACATTTAGTTCTCCCTTGATTACGATAACGGGATGAGCTGAGGAGCTCGCACCCAAATATGTTCAGTGATATACACGCCGATTAACACCAAAACACCGGCTGCCGCAAAAAGCGCAGAGCCGCCAAGCCAGATGAGAAGGGCCGGTAAAAGGTTGCCGACAATCAAAGTGCCCATCCAAAAGAGGCGGCTGAATTGCCCTGAAACGATCATTTGAACCACTTTCTTCGAATCCGCAGTCGGGTGAGCGGTTAACATCTCTATTGCTATGACGCACAAGTTAAAAGCGATACTGCTGTAAAACAGTGTTCTCAAAAATCCGAGCCAAGCTTCACTACTTTCCATAAAAAGGCTCAACAGGGCAAATGCAGCCGCACCAGCCATCACAGCATGCACCAGCATGTGTAAAGAGAGCGTTGGGCTTTGCCAGAAATCCCGGCCCTTTGCCTGGGCAAAAAGGAAAGCCGTGTAAACAGCTGTTATGATGGCGAAAATTGCGCTTCCCCATGTCACGGGTGTGAGGATATTCGTCCAGCCAAAAAAATTCGCGGCCCCACAAAGTGTAAGCAGTGCGCCGTAAATGCCAATGGCATAACCGCCGCGCACCAGCCACGAACGCCATTGCGGCCGTAATAGTAGATAGGCAAATCGTGCGGGTTTATCCAGATCCTTGATCAGCAGCCCACCAGTAATAGCCAGGAAAATTAGTCCCAATGAAATGCCAAGCCACTGAGTCATATCTTGCACAGGGGTCAATCCGAAAGCCATGGCAAGAAACGGCACCAGAAAAGCGCCGGTCGCGATTGCCTTTGTCCAAACATAAGCGGAGACTTCCCAACCCCAGACGACACCTTTATCCGGTGCATCGTAAACTCGCTGTGCTTCTTTTATAACTTCTTCAGTTTTTGATATTATTTTTTCGGCACTCGATCCTGCCAATTGCTGCGCCATCTTCTCCGGGTCAGATTGAGAAATTCTCTCTTCGGCATATTTGGCAAAATGACCTACCCCTGCTGATTGTGAGCTCCACATATAATTGCTTGACTGCTCCGTACTGGTGGGTTGCAGCGAAGCATCGTCGCCATCGATGTAGAAAAGCTGTGGGCGTGTACCTTTTTCTACTTTACGAACGGTGACCTGTTCGCGGGCCAGGAGCTGTGTGATTTCCGAAAGCGGGTCATCCATGTCACCGGAGATAATGGCGTGTACAGGGCAGACATTCACACAAGCCGGTTCAAGTCCAATATCAACTCGGTGCGCGCAATAATTGCATTTTGCGGCGGTATGACTGTTCGGGTCGATATACAAAGCGTCGTAAGGGCAGGCTTGTATACACGCTTTGCAGCCAATGCAGCGCCGATTATCGAAATCCACAATGCCGTCGTCTCTTTTATATAGAGCGGTGACAGGACAGATTTCAACGCATGGCGCGTCTTCGCAGTGGTTGCAGCGCATAACCGAAAAAAGCCGCCTGGTATTGGGAAATTCTCCTTTTTCTACATACTTAACCCAGGTACGATTTACGCCAAGCGGCACATCGTGCTCGGCTTTGCATGCAACGGTGCAGGCATGGCAGCCGATGCATTTTCGGTTGTCGATAATAAACCCGAATTTCATAATTTTTCCTATTTATCAAACTAAATGGGGTGTTGAGACAACAACTTGGAGTAACTTTAACTTATTATTATTTTACAATAATTACAACAATAAAACAACAAATTCTCTTTGAAATATCAAAAAAAATTTGCCTTGAATTTGATTTAAAATATAGCGAACTTTGCTCCATTCGAACTCAAAAACCAGGAGAAAATCATGCATGAATTTATTTCTCAACCGTGGCCCTGGTATGTGGCCGGGCCGTTAATCGGACTCATGGTCCCGATGCTGCTGTTGCTTGGCAATAAAAAGTTTGGCGTTTCGTCTTCGCTGCGGCATATCTGTGCTTCAACTTTTCCGGCAAAAGTCGCTTACCTGACCTATGACTGGAAAAAAGAAGCCTGGAATTTATTCTTTGTCGCAGGCATTATCATCGGGGCTTTTGTTGCAGTTAACTTTATTCCAAATCCTGAAATGATTTTAATTTCTTCCGAAACCAGCGCGGATTTAAATGCCCTCGGAATAACCGATCAAAGCGGGATCGTACCAGCCGGGATTTTCAATTGGACTCATCTTTTGACGCTGCCGGGATTTGTGATGATTGTAGTTGGCGGATTTTTAGTCGGATTTGGGACCCGCTACGCAGACGGCTGCACATCCGGTCACGGCATCATGGGTTTGTCTAATTTACAGTGGCCCTCTCTGGTTGCCGTATGTGCTTTTTTTGCCGGCGGTTTGATCATAACCCACCTGATTTATCCAGTACTGTTTTAAAAAATTCGTCAAACTTACTTTAGGAAAAAAATAATGCAGAATATAAAATACTTAATCATGGGGACTTTTTTCGGGACACTTCTTTATAAGAGTGAGGTTATTTCCTGGTTCAGAATTCAGGAAATGTTCCGGTTCCAATCATTCCACATGTATGGTGTTATGGGGTCGGCTGTAGCGGTAGGGGCTTTGTCTATCTATTTGATCAAAAGGCTCCATGCCAAAGCCCTAAACAATGAACCAATTGAAATTCCCGATAAAAAATTCAATGTCGGCTATATTATCGGCGGCACACTGTTCGGTATGGGATGGGCATTGACCGGAGCATGTCCCGGGCCGCTTTACACGCATCTTGGTGCCGGCACTTCAGTCATGATTGTCGCTATTCTGAGCGCACTTTTGGGGGCCTGGCTTTACGGTTATTTGCGGCCAAAGCTCCCTCATTAATTTAGAGGGTGGTTTGGGATTTTATTTTGTTAACTTGTGCTTTCTCGGGACGATCATAAAATAAACTAACCCGATATTTTTCCTCACCTTTACTATTTACATATTCCAAAGCCCTGTGAAGCGCCTTTTTTGTAGATTTTAGAACAGCTACATCGGAGAAGAAAATATTTTCCTTGCCCACTACTTTATCTAAACCTGAACGCCGGAATACTCTTTCTACCTCTCCGGTTACCCCAGAGACGACTAACAATTTATCCGTCTTTTTCATCTTTTCGGCAAATTGCATTAATCCCATGATGGAAGTAGCATCTAAGCAATAAGCGCTCTTCACGCGTAAAATAAGCACTTTCAAGCCAGGGCGGCTGGCGATCCGGCCGATTTCATTTTCGAAGAATTCTGCGGCGCCAAAGAAAATATCGCCTTCTATATGAACAATAGAGATTTCGGGAATACGCCGCTTATCGGCGGGTTTCATTTCCTGAAAACCGTCGGCTTGATCGTAATCCAATTCGATCAGACGAGGATGGACGGCCTTTCTCAAAAATAGAACCAAGGAGAGGCCGACGCCAATATAGATGGCAGTATCCAAAGCAAACAAAAGTGTCGAAGCAAAAGTCGAAAGCATCACCACTGCGTCCGATTTGGTTGTTTTAAACGTGATGACGACATGCTTCCAATTCACCATATTTGTGGCAATAACCATGATGATGCCAGCCAGAGCGGCAACGGGTATGTACTGAGCAATTGGACTAAAAATGATGACAACAAAAAAGAGCAAAACACCGGAAAAGACAGCAGCAAATCGAGTTTGTGCGCCGGCGCGAAAGTTGAGTGCTGTTCTGGTGAAAGAGCCTGAAACCGGTATCCCACTAAAAAACGCCACAGCAATTTTTGCTAAACCCTGGCCGATCAATTCCTGATTCGCTTCGAACTTATCTCCCGTAAGAGACCCCACAGATTTTGCACTCGCTATCGTTTCTGATATAGAAATGAGGGTTAAAGCCAACGCACTGCCTGCAAGAAGATTAATGGTTGTCAAATCAAATGACGGAACGCTGAGTGGCGGTAGCGTCGCCGGTATATTCCCAACAACAACAATTCCTTTATCTAACAGGCCAAACAAAGCCACCAAACCGGCCGCAGCAAGGAGCGCCAACAAATAGGAAGGTATATAAGGAATCCCGGTAGAAGATTTTGGGCTCAACCGATTGATGATCAAAACGAGGATTATCGTTCCGGCCCCAATCAAAAATGTTAAAGCGTCCACGCCGCTGAAGTTTTCCAAGATGCTGTAGGCATTGATCAGAAAGGTACCCCCTGAGATTGGGGGTAAGCCAAGAAGATTTGGCATTTGGTTAAAAATTATTAACAAAGCTGCGCCCGACATAAAACCTATCAATACCGAGCTGGAGATGAATTGGGCAAGATTGCCGAGCTTAAAAAGCCCTGCTCCCAATTGAAATACCCCCGCCAGTAATGCAAGTAAAAACACCATGGCCATATAATTATCTTGATGGATATAAGGAGCCATGGCCACGGCAATAACAATTGAACTGGCGTTGACAGGGCCGGTATGCAAATGGCGCGATGAACCAAATAAAGCGGCGATAATACTTCCCACAATGAGAGCATAAATTCCATATTTAGGTTCAACACCAGCAATGAAAGCATAGGCCATGGATTGCGGAAGAGCCACCAACGCGACGGTTAAACCCGCCATCAGGTCCAAACGGAACTTTTCCTTGTTATAAGTCTGAATTGTTTCTAAAAATGGCAGGCAGTTTTTGAACAGGTTAGTGGAGGAAGATTCTGATGTGGATTTAGTTTGTTGGGTTTTCAATAGGTGTCCTATTTAAAATCCCAACTCTTCCTGGGATTCGAGGTTTTAGGCTTTCAGGGGATTTTGATTTGTTTCTTTGGGATTTCATTCTTTTGGTTTTTTGGATTTGTTAGTTTGGGATTTTATTCCTTATAATCCCATTTACTGATTTCGTGCCGCTTCATTTTATCACAAAAATTTTTATAGTGCAGGCCAGCATCGTTGGCTGCCACTTACATTGTAATCAATTTAAAAATGAAAATCAAATATGGCAAGTCAACTAATCCCGAAAGAACTACTTGAACATATCGCGCCGTGTTTTAAAACATTAAGCGAACCTATTCGTTTGTCAGTTATTGAAGCAAATGATGGTGAACAGTGAAAGGAGTGTTATGCAGTTGGTAGAAGCAGCGGGACACCAGCAGGCCAACGTTAACAAGCATTTAACCTTTAATGAAAGGTGAAGGAATTCTTCTAAGACGTAAAGAAGGTCAAAAAGTTTATTATCAAACTAATGATCCCAGCATACACGGTATTTGTACTTTGGTTTGTGGTCGCCCGCAAGAAGACGTTAATCCAGACCGTGATGTCTTTAATAGTGCTTTTAGTGAGACATAAAACAATTACAGCTCTTAAGTATCAGTCGGGGAGACTGCAGATTTGAACCAGCAACCCCTTGACTTCAGGACGCCAATAGGATACAATTTTGATTCGTGCCGGATGAAATATTTTGGCAATATTTTCTGACATAAACTGGTGCCTATTTTGCGTTTTTTGGGATCACTTCTCAATGGGTAATTTTCCTTCATTCTGCTTATCAATAACTTACATTTATAGGCCAGAAGGGACTCGAACCCCCAACCTTTGGCTCCGGAGGCCAAACTATACCCTGGTCTAAATATTTGTTTGTTCAAACTTTAGTTGCTGTGAGCTGGAAAATTTGGTAATACCTTGAGGTCAAGCTTGTTATATGAAACCTAATGTCAAACCCAGCCCCTTAGATTAGAGCTATCGAAATCAAATAATTACCTGTAAGGATTCCCGTAAAAGCCTCAATGCTCTGCCCATATGACTTTCAACTGTTTTGACGCTGATATTTAATCTGTCTGCTATTTCGTGGTAGGTCAACTCTTCAAAACGATTCATCATAAATGCGACTCTCGATTTTTCCGGAAGATTTGTGATGGCCCTCATCAAAATATTTTGAATCTCAATTCTTTCAAATTCCAGGTATTCAGCTTGTTCTGCTGAGACTTTGTTTGTCTGCTCCACTTGAAATTTCAATACGATCTGGTTGTGACGAAGATGGTTTAAAGCCGCGGGTCTTGCAATGGTGAATAAAAAGGATTTGATAGAAGTGTTTTCTCTTAGTTGACACCTTCTTTCCCAAATTTTTATGAATACGTCTTGCAAAAGGTCTTCGGCTGCTTCAATGTTGCCGAGCTTAAAATGTAAGAAATTGAATATGTTCCGCTGGTAGATTTCAAACAACTCCCTGAACGCTTCAGTGTCGGAACGTTTGATGCGCCGAACGAGATGTCTTTTTTTAACCATTTTACTGTCTGAATTTAAGCTCATTTAGCGATGAAGTCTCTTCAATGCTGATTCAGCTTCGTTAAGCCAAAGCTTTGAATTTGAAGAACACCGTTCGTCACTTCTTTTTAAGACTGTCGTGGTACCAAACCATACCCATCAGTACCAATTGGTTCGGATCGTCTAGAAACAAAAAGGAGCCGTAAGCACCCTTAGATTTGCTATTTACGGCTCCAAGCGTTGTCGGGGCGATAGGATTTGAACCTACGACCCCTTGACCCCCAGTCAAGTGCGCTAACCGGACTGCGCCACGCCCCGATACGTTTATTTCTTACCTTCTAATAAATCAATAATTCCCTTTAAACCAATTCTTATCTCTTCTAACACGTCTTTATGTTTATCATTTTTCACTACATCCCCAATCTGATCGTTATTTTCATGAGTAGATTTTAATTGATTCCGGGCACCTTCTATTGTAAATTTCTTCTCATAAAGCAACTTCTTGATTGCGAGAACTTGTTCAACATCACTACTTCGGTAGATCCGTTTGCCTGCTCTGTTTTTTGAGGGCCTCAGGTTTGGAAACTCGCTCTCCCAGTATCTTAAGACATAGGGTTTCAACGAAGTCATTTCGCTGACCTCGCTTATGGAGTAGTACAGCTTTTTTATTATCGGTTCTTTCATGGGAGTTCATGTAAAAATCGAACACTGCATTTCCCCAGTCCCGGAAAGAAATATATAAGATTAAAGTAATTAATCAAGCAATATTTAAACAGATTTGAAATAGCGTAAAAAGATAGAACCCTGAGAGCAAAAAGTTATAAACTTCTGTTTGACATCGTCCAAATGCGACAGGCGATTATTTTGAAGTTTGAGCTTGAAAAGCTTGAAGGGCTCTGCCAGGTAAACTCCGCGTCTGAAGATTGCGTACGGAAAACTTTGGCTATGCGGGTAGTTATACCCTAAGGTGCAGCCACCCATATACCCGGCTTTTTCAACCGCATTCAACACTCTTCCGTTAAATTTACCGAATGGATAAGAAATTATATTAATCGACGTTTGAATCTTATCTTCCAAAACATCTTTTGAACTTTTTATTTCATACCAGAGATGACCATCTGACAGTGCTTTCAGATTTGGATGACTAACAGTATGAGAGCCTACCTCCCACCCTTCTGATGCCAAAATACAAATTTGTTGCCAGTCACAATGTCCAAAGCCATTTTTGACGAAATTATAATCCCAGTGATTTGATTTGCCAACGAATTTTGTTATGACGAAAATACTTGCTGTGAAATTGTATTTGCTTAGTAACGCGAATGCGTTTTTAAAAACCGATGTATAAGCGTCATCAAATGTAAAGATAACTCTTTTTCCGGTAATATTTTTGTTGTTCACATAATCATGTATTGAAATTGACCGGTAACCTGAGTCAGTTAAATATTTAAGTTGAGCTTCAAACGTTGCGGGTGTTACATAAGTGGCGCTAAAATCGAAAGTGTTTTGAATCTTATGATAAGCAAGGATGGGAACAAATTTCATACGAGCTTTTATTGGACAATCTCTTCGAGAGGAGTGTAGGGTAATTTGAATGCCTCTGCAACGCTTTTGTAGGTGATTTTCCCATAAGCGATATTGACTCCTTTCGCGATTTCTGGGTTGGATTTAGCAATATGGGGAAATCCCTGATTGGCAATTTGAATTGCATAGGGTAGTGTTGCATTGGTCAAGGCTTTGGTTGAAGTCATTGGGACAGCGCCTGGCATATTTGCCACACCATAGTGAACTACACCGTCAATTTCATAAATCGGGTCTTCATGAGTAGTCGGCTTGATTGTTTCAACACAGCCTCCTTGATCGACGGCAACATCAGCAATAACCGAGCCCTTTTTCATGAGTTTCAACATATCGCGGGTGATTAAACTGGGCGCTTTTGCCCCTGGAATCAGAACGGCTCCGATAACCAAATCTGCTTCTGAGATGGCCCTGCGGATGTTTGCTGGATTCGACATGATTGTGATAACGTTTTTAGGCATCACATCATCGAGGTATCTAAGTCGTTCCAAATTAATATCCAAAATCGATACTCTCGCTCCAAGTCCAGCAGCAATTTTTGCAGCGTTGGTACCTACAATGCCTCCACCGAGAATAACAACGCTGGCGGGCTCAACGCCCGGCACCCCACCTAACAATATCCCTTTCCCGCCCTCTAGTTTTTCTAAATATCGGGCGCCCTCTTGAATAACCATACGACCCGCAACTTCACTCATGGGAATAAGAAGTGGTAATTGTCCTTCCTCATTTTGCACTGTTTCATAGGCAATCGCTATGCATTTAGAGTCGACAACTGCCTCGGTTAACTCCAGAGAAGCTGCGAAGTGAAAATAGGTAAAAACGATCTGATTTTCACGAATAAGACCGTATTCTTCAGGCAAGGGTTCTTTTACCTTCATAATCATGTGGGCCTGCTTAAAAACCTCGGTAGGATCAGAGCCTATTTCTGCACCCGAACTTACATAGTCCTCATCTGTGAAACCACTGCCTAACCCTGCAGCTTTTTCAATAATTATCTCATGACCATAACTGCTTAAAATTTCTACTCCGGCGGGAATCAAAGCAACTCTGTTTTCATTTGCTTTTATTTCTTTCGGTATTCCCACTCGCATTTAGAGTTCCTCCACCTTCGAGTTTTGGGCCTGAGGTTTCAGAATTGTAGTATAAATTCTGTCACTTGTAAAGAGTTCGTTTGCGATATTTAAGATATCTTCCTGAGAAACCTTTGCTATTTCATTCAGAGTATCATCTAAGGTAAAGTTTTTTTGCAGATAGATTTCCATTTTGGCTAATCGATTCATGCGGCTTGAGGTGCTTTCCAAACCCAACATCAGATTACCTTTAAGTTGTGACTTGGTTCGGTCCAATTCCGCACTGCTAATGGGTTGCTTCATCAATTGCTCAAGCTCTTTGTTGATTAAATCAAGCGAATCGTCAACTTTGTGTTTGTCTGTGCCAATATAGATTCCGAAAAGTCCGGTATCAAATAAAAAATCAATGAAAGAGTAGATTGAATATGCAAGGGCATGTTTTTCCCGAATATTTTGAAATAAGCGAGAGCTCATTCCGGAGCCAAGCAAAGTATTTAAAACCAATAAGCCGAATTTCTTTGGATTTTGATATGAATATGCATGAGTTCCCAAGCAAACATGTGCTTGAATAGCCCCATTTTCCATGACGTGTTTGCCGTGGCGAGGTTCCTTTGGAGGTTTATAATTTTGACCGCCGTTTTTGCCAAGATTCTCGAAATTCTTCTCCACCAGTCTTGCTAATTCATCATGATCAACATTTCCAGCCGCGGCGATAACCAGCCTGTCAATAGTGTAATTATCAGATAAATAGTCCAGAACGTTTTGCCTGTTAAAGCTTGTGATATTCTGACGTTTACCTATGACAGGCAATCCGAGAGGATGGTTTGGGAAAACGTCATCCAAAAAATACTCATGAATTAATTCTTCGGGTGTTTCTTCGATCGTATTTAGTTCTTCGAGAATGACCTTTTTCTCTTTTTCCATCTCGGATGTTTCAAACAAAGCATTGCTTAAAATATCTCCAATAATCTCGACAGATATAGACAAATGTTCATCCAGGACGTGAGCGTAATAGCAAGTTAATTCTTTGCCTGTAAACGCATTTAAATGCCCACCGACAGACTCCAGGCTTTCGGCGATTTCGAGCGCGGTGCGATTTTTTGTGCCCTTAAAAAGCAAATGTTCGATATAATGGGATATGCCATTGTTGTCGGGTACTTCATCACGGGAGCCAACGTTTAGCCATGCCCCAATGGAAATGGACCTTACATAGGGTATTCTCTCAGTTACTAAACGAATACCATTGTTTAAAACCGATTTTTTGAATTCTGCCGATGTGATCATGAATGAAACTCTTCATTAACCATTAATGCTGTCTAATTTTCGGAATCATTTGTGAGGAGTGCTTTTCTACTTAAGTCAAGCTTGCCCTGCGGATCGATGTCCAGCAGTTTAACCTCGACTTCATCCCCGACTTTAAGGATATCCTCTACTTTATTTGTGCGTTGATGGGCGATTTGTGAGATATGAAGAAGGCCTTCTTTTCCGGGCAGTATTTCAACAAATGCGCCGAAGTTCATGATTTTTTTTACTTTGCCCTGATAGGTTTTCCCTTTTTCCGGCTCTTGTACCAATTGCTCTATCATTTGCATTGCCATCGCGGCACTTTCAGCCTCAGTTGATGCAATAAGAACCGTACCATCGTCATCAATATTTACGGTGGCTCCGGATTTTTCTGTTATTTCGCGTATTGTTTTACCTCCAGGTCCAATGATGGCGCCAATGCTATTTACATTTACTTTCATTGTGGTAATTCTGGGTGCATGAATTGAAAGATCGTCTCGTGGTTTAGCCAGAGTCTGGTTCATGATTTCTAAAATTTTTAGCCGAGCAGTTTTCGCTTTTTCAAGCGCATCAGCCAATACATCAGTGGGGATTCCTTTTATTTTGATATCCATCTGAAAGGCCGTTATACCTTTATCTGATCCAGCAACTTTAAAATCCATGTCGCCAAGGTGATCTTCGTCGCCGAGGATATCAGTTAAGACAGCATGCTTATCATCTTCTTTAATAAGACCCATCGAGATGCCGGCAATTGGCGTTTTAAGCGGCACACCCGCGTCCATAAGGGACAGGGTTCCGGCGCAAACAGTTGCCATTGAAGATGATCCGTTTGATTCCAAAACATCCGAAACGACTCTTACGGTGTAGGGAAAAAGCTCTGTCGAAGGCATCGCCGGTTTGATGGCTCGTTCCGCCAGATTTCCATGACCAACTTCCCGTCTGCTGGTGCCGCGCAAGAAACGAATTTCTCCGACGCAAAAAGGTGGGAAGTTATAGTGAAGCATGTAGCTCTTCCAAAACTCGCCTTCCAATACATCCATTCTTTGTTCATCCATTTTAGTACCGAGAGTCGTTGCTGCAAGAGCCTGAGTCTGCCCTCTGGTGAATAAAGCTGAGCCATGTACACGTGGTAACAGCCCCACCTCACATTCTATTGGCCGAATATCATCTAAACCTCTGCCATCAATTCTTTTATTGTTTTTGACAACTTGTTCTCTGACCAGGTTTTTCTCAATTTCATAAATTTTTTCAATCGTATCCGCAGTATGGTCAGGAAATTGTTCGTCGATGTCCTTCACAGTTTCTTCCGTCAGCTCCTGCAAGGCAAGCTTTCTTTCTTTTTTGTCGGCAATTGCCAAATGTTCGCTTAATTGGGACGTAACCTTTTCAACAATTTTTTGCTCAATATCACTCGGAAATTCTACAGGCACAAATTCACGTTTTTCCTTCCCTGCTTTGGAGGCCAATTTTGATTGCATTTCCAATAACTGACAAATCTTCTCATGGCCAAATTTCAATGCTGCAAGCATGTCCGCTTCACTGATTTCTTTGGCCTCGCCCTCAACCATCACAATCGATTCTTTGGTTGCCGAAATTATAAGTTCGAGGTCGCCATTTTCAACTTCAGCATAAGTAGGGTTTAAAACAAATTGGCCATTTACACGGCCAATTCTTGCGCCAACGATTTGTTCGTTGAATGGGATGTCAGAGATCGCCAAAGCAGCCGATGCACCCGTAATTCCCAAAACATCCGGTTTGTTTTCCTTGTCAGCTGACAAAACTGAAATTAGTATCTGCACTTCATTCTTATAACCCTTTGCAAACAGAGGGCGGATGGACCGGTCAGCTATTCGGGAACTCAGAATTTCGTTTTCGCTTGGCCTGCCCTCTCTTTTGAAAAATCCGCCGGGGATCTTACCGGCCGAATAAGCCTTTTCCCGATAGTCGACGGTTAATGGGAAAAAGTCCACGTTTTCATTCGGCTCTGAAGCGCCAACTGCTGTAACGAGCACGATCGTCTCGCCTACTCTAACGACCACTGCTCCGTCCGCTTGCTTCGCCAACTTCCCTGTTTCGATAGAATATTTTTTCCCATCAAGTTCTAATTCTTCACTGTGAACCATATTAAATATACTCCTTTATCTAAAAATTTAGACTTCTGCAAAAGTGTCTTTTGGAAAGTCTATTAAAATTCTTCCAGCGCTAATTTTTGGGCTATCGTCTTATCCCCAGCTCTTTAATAATGGATCGGTATCGAGTGATATCCTTTTTGATCAGATAATCAAGCAGACGTCTTCTTTTACCGACCATTTTTAATAAACCACGTCTTGAATGATGATCTTTCTTGTGTTTGTCAAAATGAGGCGTCAATTGATTGATGTTCTCGGTAAGCATAGCAATTTGGACTTCTGCTTTACCGGTGTCATTTCCATTTTCGCCAAATTTTTCAAATATTTCTTTTTTCTGTTCACTCGTTAGCGCCATTTATGCCTCCTGATTAATTTCTTAGAATATTTAAACTTTTCTCCCGATCCTCCTTTAATTGTGCGACTAATTCATCCGGACCGGAGAAATGTTTTTCATCCCTAGTTCTTTCAACAAATTCAATTTTAAGTTCTTGACCGTAGATATTTTCATTGAAATCAAATAGATTAACTTCCAGAGTTCGTGTGTTGGAAGCGAAAGTGGGCCGAACCCCGATGTTCATCATGCCTGCATGTTTTTTTGAACCGAAACAGGCATACACAGCGTAAACACCGTCACCGGGTATCAACTTATCGGGTGAATTGGGCTTAATGTTGGCAGTTGGAAAACTTAAATCTCGTCCCCTACCCTCTCCTTTCACGACTTCTCCACTAATAAAATAATTCCGTCCCAAAAGTTTGCTTGCGCTTTGAATATCGCCGTCCAAAAGCAGCTTCCTGATTTTGGTACTACTAACCAAATCCTCACCTACCTTAAAAGTCCCTAATTCATTTACGGAAAATCCTGTTTCCAAAGCTAGTTTTTTGAGCGTTTCGAAGTCTCCCTGTCGATTCTTTCCAAACGCATGATCGTGGCCAATTACGATCTCCTTGAATCCAACAGAGTCATAGAGAATTTTTTTTACAAATTCGGCAGGTGCTGTTCTTGAAAAGTCATAGGTGAATTCGATAATTGCAAGCCGATCTATGTCAAACGTTTTTAGAAGATCAATTTTTTCATCGATTGTTGTTAATATTCTTAAGTCGAGCTTATCGGGTGATCTGAGAACAAGTTGCGGATGCGGATTGAAGGTAACAAGTGTACTTCGCGCGTCATGGAAATTTGCTCTTTTCTTAAGTTCTTCGATAATGAATCGATGTCCCAAATGCAAGCCGTCAAATGTACCGACAGTTAAAACCGCGTTTTCAAGTCTCTTTACACTGGCAATATCCCGGAAAATTTCCATTTATTACATTCTACTAATGTTTTATTTCCCGAATCAGATCTTTGATCTCGAACGAGTCCTCTAACTTATAATCGCCAACCCGTGTACGAGTAAGCGAAGTAAGATAGCCGCCGCAACCCAATATTTCTCCCATATCATTGGCTAATGCACGGATATAAGTTCCTCTGGAACAGACAATTCTTAGTTTAAGAAAAGGATTTCTGAAATCGATAACATCCGTTTGATAAATTCTAATTTTCCGGGGTTTTCGTTCGACGACTTCACCTCGTCGCGCAAGTTTATACAGACGCTCACCGTTGACTTTGACTGCCGAATACATTGGCGGTGTTTGATAAATTTCTCCGTGAAACTGCTTAATAACCTGCTTGATGTTCTCAAGCTCAAGGTTATCCGCACTCCTCTCACTTACGATAGTGCCGGTGAGATCATAAGAATCAGTGGTTTTTCCAAATTCAATTCTGGCAATATATTCCTTTTTCAGATTCATCAAGTCCTCTACCTTTTTGGTAGCTCGGCCGGTACAAATCAGCAATACCCCGGTGGCAAAGGGATCCAAGGTTCCTGCATGTCCGACCTTTTTAATATTAAGTTGACCTCGAATCTTTTTCACAACATCAAACGAGGTCCAGCCAACGGGCTTATTAATATTGAGAATCTCTCCAAGCTCGAAATCGAACGATAATTTAAGCTCGCGAAATGTTTCACCTAAAGTTACTGCACGAGGACTTATCATTTTATTTGTGAATTTTTTTTAGAAGTAATTCAATGTTTTGGGCGTAATCAATTGTTTCATCATAATAGAATTCAAGTTCGGGGATATATTTTAAATTCGTTCTGCGTGCTATTTTACCTCTAATGAATTTAGTGGCACGTTCCAACCCACGGAGGCCGTCCTGTCTATTTTTCTCATCACCCAGAATAGTGACGTAAACTCGTGCCAATTTAAGATCATCGGTTATATTAACACCGGTCACCGTTACAATGCCAACCAGGGGATCCTTTAATTGCTGAGTGATAATCCGGCTTATTTCTTCTCTCAGAAGTTGAGAAACACGGCGTGAGCGTTTGAACTCTGGCATTTTTTAATAAATCTCCACTAAGTGGCTCAAAATTTCCATTCTGCCATCGCTCTCTATCAGCTTTAGAATTTCCTCAATGTTCATATCTATAAACTTTCGTTCATTTGAAACCATTGATATTCCCAAAGAAATTCGTTGCCATTTATCATTATTCTCAACCTCTGCAACAGAAACATTGAATTTATTTCGGATTCTTTTCTTAATACTGTTCAAGACGAGTCTTTTGGCTTTCAAAGAACTGCTTTCCGGTACAAATATTTCCAACCTGCAAACACCAACAAGCATGTTCAAAACTATGGAATTATAGAGTTCGTGCAGTTTTCACTTCTATATAAGTTTCAAAGATATCGCCATTTTTAATATCATCAAAACCCTCTAATCCAATGCCGCATTCAAAACCTGAAGCAACCTCTTTCACGTCTTCCTTAAACCTGCGCAAAGAACTGATTTTTGTGTCGTTCAAAAGTTTGTCTTGCCGATAAATCTTAATTAAATCAGTCCGTGAAACTTTCCCAGAGAGGACATAGCATCCGGCAATCTTTCCAATCTTGGGTACTTTGAATACCTCGCGTACTTCGATAGTTGCCGCTTGTTCTTCGCTGATTTCCGGATCGAGTAAACCTTCCAACGCTGCTTTGACATCTTCTACAGCATGGTAAATAATATCATACAAGCGGATGTCTATCTCATCTTTTTTCGCTAATTCGCGCGCCTGGACAGTAGGTCTTACATGGAATCCAATAATAATAGCCTGCGAAGCCGTAGCCAATAGCACGTCGGATTCGGAAATTCCGCCAACGGCCTTGTGAATAAAGTTAACAGAAACCTCTTTGTTTGATAGCTTTACAAGAGAGTCGGTTAGAGCCTCAATCGAGCCATCGACATCAGCTTTCAGGATGATATTCAATTCTTTAACTGCACCCTCACGAATTCGCTTGGCTATTTGATCGAGTGAAATATGTGTTGTTCTACGAAAATCCTGTTCCCTCTTTAGCTGTTGTCGTTTGCTGCTTATTTCGCGGACTTCCCTTTCGGTTTCCATGACAAGAAAAGAATCTCCGGCCTGTGGCACCCCATCAAATCCAACTACCTGAATGGGTGTAGATGGTGGAGCCTTCGTAACTTTCTTTTTTCTCTCATCGAACATCGCCCGGACTTTGCCACTGTAGTGACCTGCGATAAACAGGTCTCCCACTGCCAATGTTCCGGTTTGAACTAAGACTGTAGCTACCGGCCCTTTGCCTTTGTCCAGCTTGGATTCAATGATGATGCCACGTGCAGTTCGATTCGGATTAGCTTTTAGCTCAAGAATCTCCGCTTCTAACAAAATTGAATCCAGAATTTTGTCCATACCCTGACCCGACTTAGCAGAAACTTCCGCACATTGATATTTACCGCCCCACTCTTCGATTAAAACATTATTGTCGGAAAGCTGCTGCTTGACGAGATCGGGATTGGCATTAGTTTTGTCGATTTTGTTAAGCGCTACCACAATCGGAACTTTTGCAGCACGGGCGTGATTAATGGCTTCAACGGTTTGTGGCTGCACACCATCATCAGCAGCAACAATCAGTACAACCAAATCGGTAATCTGGGCGCCGCGGGCTCTCATCGCCGTAAATGCTTCGTGACCGGGTGTGTCCAGGAATGTGATTGCTTTACCATTGACCGAGACCTCGTAGGCCCCGATATGTTGTGTAATTCCTCCGGCCTCCCCTGCGATGATGTTGCTTTTTCTTATATAATCGAGGAGAGATGTTTTCCCGTGATCGACGTGCCCCATGATGGTTACAACCGGAGGTCGCGGAACTGCCGACTCGGCATCATCTTCTGATTCTTCATACTTGTCCACTATTTCAGAACCGTATTCTTGAATCATTTCGACCTCGTACCCAAACTCATCAGCGACCGCCTCGATGGTATCCACATCTAATCTCTGGTTAATGGAAACCATCATGCCAAGCTCCAGGCATTTCGTAATTACTTCACCGGGTTCGACATCCAGATGGTCAGCCAGTTCAGCCGCAGAGATGAATTCATTGACCCTGATAATATCTCCGGTTTCTTCGACTACTTCATCTTCACCATCTTTAGACTTTTTCTTTCGCCGCTTTGGTTTGGCCTCGTCCATGGCAGCAAGGGTCTGCTTGATTGATTCCTGAATCTCCTCTTCACTTATCTTGGGCCTTTTACGCTTTTTGCCCTTACGTTTGCCTTTGTCCTTTTCTGTTCCAGCGGTCGTTGCAGCTTCTTTAACTTCACCCTCTTTCTTTTGCGTGTCAACTAAAGTATCATCTTCCTTTTCAGCCTCAACAACTTCAACCTCGGGTACGGATTTAGACTTGCCCTTCTTTTTAGTTTCCTTTTCCTGTGCTTCTTTGATTTTGCCTGTCTCTTTTGCGACTTTTTTCTTAGATGGTTTTTCCCCGTCTTTTTCAGCAGCCGCGTTTTCTTTGTCTATTTCCTTCTTTGCTTTAGATATGAGCTCAACAACAGAGATTTCCTCCGGGGTACTTTCAGGCGTTTCCTCAACAATCTCGACCTTTTTCTCCTGGTCTTTCTTTAAGGCAACGGCTTCTTCTTTAGCCTTCTTGGCCGCTGCAGCCTTTTTAGTACGCTCCGGTTTATCTTCAGCCAATTTAGTTGCAAATCGCAAGCGCTCCTCCAACTCCAGGCGTGCTTTATTTCTACGCAACTCCTCCAACACCTGCTTTTCTTTGAGTTGTTTGCGAAAATCCTGGGGTGTCTCTACAGCCGACTCATCCATTTTGTACTTCTTACAAATCTCATCATAGAGATCGTCGGATACAGAGCTCATCTGGGTATGAACAGACTTATCTAATTTGGCCAGAAAACCGATAACGGCCTCGTTGGACAAACTAAATTCGCGCGCCACTTGAAAGACTCTTCGTTTCTTACTCAAATTCACTTAACTCCAATCTGAGTGAATTGTACAACGTTTATGGTATTAATTATTCTTAACGAGATCAATAATTTTTTTGGCGGTTTTTTCACCAATGCCCGGAAGTTCGGAAAGCCCCTCCACTCCCGCATCCTCAACTTCTTCAATGGTTGAAAGGCCTGCTTTCGTTAGTTTTTTGAGCATGCCGGGAGTCAACCCTTTTAAATCTTTCAAATCTTCACCCGAATCACCTGTTCCAATTTTGCCTTCCATGATCTTTGTATATTCAGACTCTTTGATAATCTCAATATCATATTCTGCTAATCGCGAGGCCAGCCGTCTGTTTTGTCCACCTCTCCCAATAGCTAAAGAAATCTGGTCTTCAGTCAAAACAGCAATTGCCTTCTTTTTATTTTGATCAACAATTACTTTGTAGACTTTAGCCGGACTTAAGGCCCTGGCAATAAAAATGCCAGGATCACCATGCCAATTAATGACGTCAATCTTTTCATTGTTGAGTTCTTTGCTGATAGATTGAATGCGAATCCCCTTCATACCCACGCAGGCGCCAAGAGCATCAATGCGTTTGTCGTTTGAAAGAACCGCAATTTTTGCACGCTCGCCAGGTTCTCTCGCGACTCTTTTGATCTCAATAATACCATCATAAATTTCGGGCACCTCCAGTTCAAAAAGACGAATTAAAATCTTTGGAGATGCTCTTGAAATTATAATCTCAAGCCCACGATTTGTCTTCTCAACGGCACTAATGATTGCTCTTACATGATCCCCACGTCGATAACGTTCGGTATGAATCTGCTCTGATTTAGGCAGTATTACTTCAGTTTTTTCAATATTTAAGTAAAGCTCATCGCGGTAGATTTGACGAACATCACCTACTATGATTTCGCCAACACGATTCTTAAATTCTTCGTAGAGGATTTCCTTCTCAGCGTCTTTTATTTTTTGATTTAGATTTTGCTTAGCAGAAACGATTAACCTTCGGCCGAAACTTTTCGGGTCGATAATTTCTATAAATTCATCGCCAATCTCGAGATCCGGTTCAACCTTTCTCGCAGATTCAAGGTCGACCTCTTCAACTTCATCGATAACTTCCTCTACGATTGTTTTATTTTGATAAATTTCGATTTCGCCCTTGTCCAGACTAACAAAGATGTCGAAATTATCAGTCTTGCCATATTTTTTCTTAATGATTCCAAGAATGGTGCTTTCTAAAATTTCACCGAGGACTTCCTTTTCAATGTTCTTTTCTTTTGCAATCGCTGAGAAGGCTTCAACAATATCGCTCTTCATTGACTAAAAACCTCCTGTTGGTCCAAAGATTACCACGGCAAGCGTAATTTCCCATTTTTAATTTTGGAAATCGGAATCGTCATGAATTCTTTCTTGCCTTTTAATTGAACTGCTTCATTTGAAACGTCGACAATTTTGCCATGAAAACTCTTAAGTTCCATGACGTCTTCATAAACAATATCTACTTCTCTATTTAGATTTCGTGAAAAATCCTGTAATCTCCTCAAGGGTCTATCCAGTCCCGGGGAGGAAACCTCGATGCGATATTTATCCGGAATGATGTCTTCAATGTCTAACCTGTCTGAAAATTCCCGGCTGATTTTCGTACATTTCTCCAAAGTGGTTCCTTCTTCACAGTCAATGAACACTTTTATTGTTTGGTTGCCGATCCTCCCATTAATTTGCATTTCTACCAGCTCAGCATTCTCTGCGGCCAATATTGGCACCAACAATTTTTCTATCTTTTCTTTCATGAAAACCAGCGTATAACAAAAAAGTGGGTCGCGAGACCCACTTTGAAGACTTGAATATAAGTAATTTATTTTGTTTTTGCAAGTTAATTCTGCATATGCAAAAATTGTATCTTTTTTAGAAAAAAACTGACATGGGTTGCCTTTTATTCGATTATGAGTTCAGTTCAGCAAGGAAAATTTCGGCTTCATTTTTAATTTGCGAGTTCGAATAGTTTTCAATCAGCTTACTCAGAATGCCGGTGGCCTCCTGAGTCTTTCCAGACAGAGAAAAACATCGTGCCGAATCGTATAAATTCTGCGGGGCCATAAACCCATCTTCATATTTTTCCGCTGCCTCTTTGTAAGTTTCGGCTGCAATAGAAAAATACCCCTTTTCTTCCTGGCATGCAGCAATACCCGCTAAAGCTGAAACCATAAGATCCAGATCGCTGCTTTGGTCCAAGAATTGCCTAAAATATTGTTCTGCCTCATCGAAGTTCTTTGACATAAAATGAGCATTGGCTAGATAATAGAGTCCTTTTTTTCCTGATTTGGTTCCACCGTAATTCTCGGCCAGGTTATTTAAAGTGCTAATTGCACTTTCATAGTTTTCCGCGAAATAATCAATTCGAGCTTTTGATAATTCAATGTTTGCACTTTGTTCTTTTTCCTGTTGTATATTCGAAAGAATAAAAGAGGCAAATATTACAACAGGAATCCCGACAAGCCCCCACGTAAAATAGCGGCTATTTTGACTGATAAAGTTTTGTGCCTTAAAATAGAAGGTGACAAATTTATCTTCTTTAATTTGTTTTTTCGTTAATCGTTTTCTTGGTTTTAGCATACAGCGGAATATCTCCTTTGATAGTTCATAGATTGACCTTGAGTCAAGGGAAGTTTGAGCACATCATTGGAAACTCCGACCCAACTGTCATTATAGAGAGTCATAATATAAATATTTTATTCAAAAATGCAATTTAAAAATGGCTTTTCCCCCGGGGTTATTTCAAGAGAGTCATTTTAAGTATTTGACTGAACTCACCGGCGTGATTTGATAAATAAATATATAATCCACTCGCCACCAAAAGCCCTCGTTGATTCCGGCCATCCCACAAGGCTGTGTAAATACCCGCTTGTTTATGTTCGTTGACTAACTCGCGAACCTGCCGGCCGGCTAAATCGTAAATGAGTATTCTGACGTTTTCTGC
>JADFPY010000017.1 GCA_022562085.1 candidate division KSB1 bacterium
TATACGAAGAAAGCATAGCAAAAAAGGAGAATTAGATTACCAAATACTAATTACAATCGCAAATAATGGTGCCCAATCTGTAACAGGTCTGAAAGAGAACATAGGACGTGCAAAATCAACCATTTCAAAAAAGCTAAAAAAAATGGGTAATCTTGGTTCTAAAAAACCAGTTATTACTAGAGTTGTATCTCAGAGTCCCACAAAAAAAACCAGAGATAAATATTTTGTTTTAACGAAAAGAGGAATAGAAAAATTAATTCTAGGGGAATATGGAGAAAAAATTTCTTCTAAAACATTCTGGAAAATGATGTATTACTCTTTTCATAAAACATCTGAACAAAAAATGAATACAAAGTTAGATTATTTTTTATCTCTTTATGCAGAAAATATTTTGGGGTTTTCTACAGATTACGTTCAAATCTATCCTGTAATGAATTATGAGCTATCTGATTATTATGAAAAAAAACATTTAGGTTTAGACAACAAACTAGGAAAAGCATTTGATTTTATTGCATATGAGAAATCGGTTAGTAAACAAAGATTAGAAAAAATCTTTGGAAAAGAAATTCTATCATTATTTTTTAAAAAAAGAGAAACAGAGGGAAGACAGCTATTCACACCTATTCAATTAAATCAATCAAGAATTGAATTAACAATTTTTGGCTTATTGTTGTTGCTTCGCAGATTATATGATCAAGCTAGAAATAAAAAGCTGACAGAAAGGGAAGTACAAAACAAAAAAAATCGCTTCCCTTAAGACCACTAATTTTAAAAACTTAGCGTTAAAATTTTTTAATTTTTTGTCCCTTCCTACCACCGAAAGTGCGCGAAAGCTTTATTAGCTTCGGCCATTTTGTGGGTATCTTCCCGTTTTTTCATTGAACTCCCCTCCTTATTCGAAGCGGAGATCAATTCATCTGCAAGCTTTTCAGCCATGGATTTTCCCGGACGTGCCTTGGCAAACCCAATAATCCATCTCAACGCTAATGCTTGCTTGCGATTCAAGCGAACCTCAATAGGCACCTGATAAGTCGCACCGCCAACCCTGCGAGAACGAACCTCCAGAATCGGCTTGACATTTTCGATAGCTTGCTCAAAAACCTCTAAGCCGCTTTTCTTGGTTTTGCTTTCAATACTTTCCAGTGCTGAATAAAAAATTTTTTCAGCAACACTCTTCTTGCCGCGCTGCATCAAACCATTGATAAATTTGGTAACCAAAATATTATTATACTTCGGATCCGGTAAAACCACTCTTTGTTCAGCGCTTTTTCTTCTTGACATAATTGCCGTTTTTAAAAAAAAACTTAAGATCCTTTTCTCTTGGTGCCATATTTTGAACGTGACTGATTGCGATCCTGAACACCGCTCGTATCGTAGACACCACGAACAATATGATATCTTACTCCAGGTAAATCCTTAACCCTGCCACCTCTAATCAACACAATTGAGTGCTCCTGTAAATTATGCCCTTCACCGGGAATATAAGCAGTCACTTCAAAACCATTAGTTAATCTTACCCTGGCCACTTTCCTCAAGGCAGAGTTAGGCTTCTTGGGGGTCGTTGTATAAACCCTAGTGCATACGCCTCGCCGTTGAGGAGAACCCGTTAATGCCGGTGCAGTTGTTTTCTTAGTAACTTTTTTGCGACCAGCTTTGATTAATTGGTTAATAGTTGGCAATAGGAATCCCTTAAATTACAGAACCATAGTATAAGTATTAATTTCAATAAAAGCAAATAAATTCTTGATCTTCTAAGATAATTTTCATTCTAACCAACAGCGGCCTGATACTCATCTTCGACTTCTTTGACCAAAGCCTTTTCTTCCTCATCCTGGTCTTCAGACATTACCATAATATCTTTAAATTTACTTAATCCCGTTCCCGCCGGAATCAAGTGTCCCATAATAACATTTTCCTTTAGACCAAGCAGTTTGTCAACCTTGCCTTCAATGGCGGCATCAGTTAACACTCTGGTGGTCTCCTGGAACGAAGCCGCCGAGATGAAGCTCTCCGTTGTCAGAGATGCCTTGGTTATACCGAGAAGCAACGGTAAAAATGTTGCGGGTTGCGCTGGTCTCGATGACGTGACTTTTTTGCCTCCTTCTTTTAGCTTGGCGTTTTGATTCTTAAGTTCACCCTTTTTTACCAGCTCATCAATTTTAAAAGTAGAGTCGCCTTCATCAGTGATGACAACTTTATCACGAATTGATTCATTTACCTCGAGAAAGGTGATTTTATCAACCTGATCGCCTTCAAGGTAAGACGTATCGCCCGGATCTTCTATCTTAACTTTCTGAAGCATTTGTCGAACGATGACTTCAATATGCTTATCATTTATTCGCACTCCTTGCAAACGATAGACTTCTTGAATTTCGTTTACGAGGTACTCCTGCACCTTATTCGGGCCCATAATGTTCAAAATATCTTCGGGAGCAACACTTCCCTCGCACAACTTTTCACCGGCCTCCACATAATCTCCTTCATGAACAAGTACGTGCCTTCCGTAAGGAATCATATAAAGTTTCTCTTCTTGCGCCTCTTGAGAAGTTACTAAAACTTTCCGCACCCCCCGACGAATTTCACCAAACTGAACTTCGCCGTCGATCTCGCTGACAATGGCAGGTTCCTTTGGTCTTCTCGCCTCAAACAACTCGGCTACCCGCGGCAAACCTCCGGTAATATCCCGGGTCTTTGCAATCTCCCTCGGTATTTTAGCCAAAACATCGCCCGCTTTAACCTCTTGGCTATCATTAACTTGCAAATGTGCACTTGTCGGTAAAATATAATTGCTCAGCTTCTGGCCATCTTTATCCAAAATATGCAGCTGTGGATTTAGATTGCGATTTCTTGTTTCAATGACCACACTCTGTTTGAGTCCCGTGGTTTCATTTAGCGCCTCGCGGAAAGTGACTTTCTCTTTTAAGTCAACATATTTAACTTTGCCATCATAGTTGGATAAAATACTGGTTGTGTAAGGATCCCATTGAAAGACGATGGTTCCTTTTTCAATCATTGTGCCTTCCCGCACAATGATTCTAGCGCCATAGGGAACCGTGTAGTGAGCAGCAACCCGATTATTCTCATCAATAATCTTAACTTTACCGTTTCGCCCCACGGCAATCACTACACCATTTGACTGAGCTACGAATTTCAAATTCTCAAATTCAACCTTTCCTGGATACTTAGCAGCCACTTCCGATTGTGCCGCAATTCGCGAAGCTGTTCCACCAATATGAAAAGTACGCAAGGTTAACTGAGTACCCGGTTCACCGATGGACTGAGCAGCCATGACACCGACTGCCTCACCGATGTTAACCATATTTCCAGTAGCAAGGTTGCGTCCGTAACATAGACCGCAAACGCCTCGCTTAGACTCACAAGTCAATACCGACCTGATTCGAACAGTTTCCAGGCCGCTATTTGAGATTTGATCAGCCATGCCTTCGTCGATTAAGGTATTTGCTTCAACAATTACGTCTTGAGTTTCAGGATCAAATACGTCCTCCGCAGCAACCCTGCCCAATATTCTGTCGCGAAGAGGTTCGATGATTTCTTCCCCCTCCTTTAAATCGCTAATGTGAATTCCCAGGATAGTCTTACAATCTACTCCCGTAATAATGACGTCCTGAGCAACATCAACCAGCCTTCTTGTCAAATAACCTGCGTCGGCGGTTTTCAAAGCAGTATCAGCCAAACCCTTTCTAGCACCGTGAGTAGAAATAAAATACTCTAATACGGAAAGACCTTCCCGGAAGTTTGCCGTAATCGGATCTTCGATAATTTCACCCATTTGACCGGTCATCTTCTTTTGAGGCTTAGCCATCAGTCCGCGCATTCCAGCTAGCTGCCTAATTTGTTCCTTCGAACCGCGCGCTCCCGAATCGGCCATCATATAGATAGGATTGAAACCTCCCCTATCTTTCTCAAGATGAGAGAATAATTTTTCGGCAACGTCGCTGGTAGTGCGTGTCCAAATATCGATTATCTTGTTATAACGCTCGCCGTCAGTAATGACTCCCTTTTCATACTGCTTTTGAATGGTAGTTACTTTGCCTATTGCGTCTTCGATCAGCCCATGCTTTTCTTCAGGAATTCTCACATCGTCAATTCCAACGGTCGCGCCCGATTTCATAGCGTAGTGGAATCCTAAATCCTTGAGATCGTCTAGGAAATTGGCCGTTCTAAGATTTCCGAACTTCTTGTATACGGCCGCCGCTATCTCTTCAACCCTTCGTTTGGTCAGGAGCTCATTGACAAAGGGTATCCCATCGGGAAGCACTTCGTTAAAGACAACCCTACCCGTGGTTGTCTCGATAATCTCACCTTTAATTCTCACTTTAATTTTTGCATGCAGAGCTAACTTTCCGTCATAGTAGGCAATCAATGTCTCACTAGTGGAGGAATGCATTTTTCCTGCCCCCAACTCATCCTCTCTCATCTTAGTCAGGTAGTAAATACCCAAAACAATATCCTGGCTCGGAATTGCCAGGGGGCGGCCATTCGCCGGCGAAAGGATATTGTGACTCGACAACATCAAAAGGCGAGTTTCAATCTGAGAATAATAAGACAACGGAACATGTACAGCCATCTGATCACCGTCAAAATCAGCATTGAAGGCTGCACAAACGAGCGGATGCACTTGAATGGCCTTTCCTTCGATCAGAATCGGCTGAAAAGCCTGAATGCCTAGCCTGTGCAAGGTTGGCGCACGATTTAAAAGAACAGGGTGATCGTCGACAATTTCTTCCAAAATATCCCAAACTTCCGGGGGGTGGCGGTCGACCATTTTTTTTGCACTCTTGACGGTTTTTACCAGACCGCGTTCTACCAATTTTCGAATTACAAAAGGCTTAAAGAGTTCTAAAGCCATATCCTTCGGCAACCCGCATTCGTGCAGTTCAAGGTCGGGCCCCACAACGATCACAGAACGCCCAGAATAGTCTATCCGCTTCCCAAGGAGGTTTTGACGGAAGCGTCCTTGTTTTCCTCTCAACATATCGGAGAGAGATTTCAAAGGCCGATTACCGTCGCCCCGAACTGCGGCAGATTTTCTGCCGTTATCAAACAGCGCATCAACAGCCTCCTGAAGCATCCGTTTCTCATTTCTCAAAATAACTTCGGGCGCCTTTATCTCCATCAATTTCTTAAGACGATTATTGCGAATAATGACCCGCCGATACAAATCATTCAAATCACTTGTCGCAAAACGGCCTCCTTCCAAGGGAACGAGGGGACGAAGTTCAGGCGGAATGACCGGGACCACCGAAAGCACCATCCACTCAGGGCGATTGGTGCTTTTCTTGAACGATTCAACGACACGCAACCGTTTCAAAGCATCACTTTTTCGCTGAAATGAGGTTTCTTCACGAACCGCCCGGCGCAATTCAACGGAAACAGCTTGCATGTCGATTCTCTTAAGTAAATCAAGGATCGCCTCCCCACCTATTTTAGCAAGGAATTCGTTCTCCTCTTCAGACTCTTCGTTAGCCTCTGTCTCCTCTCCATTTTCGGTAGACTCACTGATAATCTGGAAATACTCTTCTTCGCTAATAAGGTCTTTTTCATTTAGGCCGCTGTTTCCGGGCTCTATAACAACATACGATTCATAATAAATAACCCGTTCCAGCTGCTTGGCGCTCATTCCCAAGATGTAGCCAATTTTTGAAGGCAAAGACTTCCAGAACCAAATATGAATCACAGGTACCGCCAGGGAAATGTGTCCCATCCGTTCACGTCGAACACTCTTCGTAGTAACTTCAACACCGCATCTGTCGCAAATAATACCTTTGTAACGAATTCGTTTATATTTCCCGCAATGACATTCCCAATCACGAACCGGGCCAAAGATTTTTTCACAGAACAGTCCATCCTTTTCCGGCTTAAAAGAACGGTAATTAATTGTTTCCGGTTTTGTTACTTCGCCATACGACCTTTCCAAGATCTTATCCGAAGATGCCAAACTAATCGAAATTGCTTTAACTGATTTTTTCGGTGTAGTTTCTTGACTACTAAAGTAGGCCAACGTGCCACCTCCTGTTTAGAGATTGGTTACTAATTACGGCTTATTACTATTTCCTTCCAAGAGCTCTACATCCAAGGCTAATCCCTGTAACTCCCGGATTAAAACATTAAACGACTCCGGTAACCCCGGTTCGGGCAAATTATCGCCCTTAACAATCGCCTCATAAACTTTGGAGCGTCCGCGCACGTCATCCGATTTAACTGTGAGGATTTCCTGCAAAGTATACGCAGCGCCATAAGCTTCCAAAGCCCAGACTTCCATCTCACCAAATCGCTGGCCGCCAAATTGGGCTTTACCCCCAAGAGGCTGCTGTGTAATTAGCGAATATGGTCCAATAGATCGGGCATGGATTTTATCTTCAACAAGATGTGAAAGCTTCAGGATATAAATCTGCCCGACAGTTACCGGGTTATCAATCTTTTCTCCTGTCCGCCCATCATAAAGTGTCGTCTTGCCATCTTCCGGCAACCCGGCCTCTTTCATGATCTCCTTAACCTGATCAAAGGTCGCACCATCAAATACTGGGGTGGCATATTTTACGCCAAGAATCTGAGCCGCCCAACCCAAGTTGGCCTCGAAAATCTGTCCCAAATTCATTCTGGAGGGAACCCCAAGCGGGTTGAGTACAATATCCACCGGTGTACCATCGGGCAGGTAGGGCATGTCTTCCATCGGCACGATTATAGCAACGACGCCTTTATTGCCGTGCCTTCCGGCCATCTTATCGCCAACCATCAATTTGCGTTTTTTGGCAACATATACTTTGGCGAGCTGGACAATACCGGGCGGCAGTTCATCGCCGACAACTATCTTAAATTTCCTATTTTCAAATTCTTCTTCCAGCTCGGCCAAACGGGTTTCATAAGCGATCCGAATTGAATTCACCAACTCATTTGCTTTTTTATCTGCGCTAAAGCCTTCGCTGTAGTCGATTTGCTCAAAATCTATTTCTGTCAACTTCTCAGTTGTAAGCGACGTGTTGGCTCTGAGCAGAATTTTACCCGAATTCTTATCCCGTATCGAATTCGCCGATTTATTTAAAAGAACTTTCCGTAGTTTTTCATCTCTAAGCTTTCGGACCCGAACCAATTCGGAGTTGTACCAAACCTCTGTCTCGTCGAGCGCTTTCTTATCTTGCTTTTTCGTTTTTGGATCTTTTTTCTTACGGGTAAACAACTTGGTGTCAATCACAACACCTTTCATCCCCGGTGGCGCTTTCAGAGAAGCATCTTTTACGTCGCCTGCTTTCTCGCCAAAAATCGCTTTAAGCAATTTCTCTTCAGGAGTAGGATCTGTCTCTCCTTTCGGCGTAACCTTTCCGACAAGGATGTCGCCTGCCTGAACTTCGGCGCCGACTCGAATGATCCCGTTTTCATCCAAATCTTTCGTGGTTTCTTCACTTACATTTGGAATTTCTCGTGTCAGCTCTTCCTCACCACGCTTAGTATCTCGAACTTGCAGGTCGAACTCTTCAATATGAATTGAGGTGTAAATATCCTCCTGAACGACTCGCTCTGAAATAACAATGGCATCTTCAAAATTATATCCGCGCCAGGGCATAAAAGCGACCAGCACATTTCGACCCAAAGCCAATTCTCCGCCTTGCGTTGCACAGCCGTCGGCCAATACGTCCCCTTTTTTAACTTTTTGCCCAACCTTGATAATTGGCCGCTGATTAATACAGGTATCCTGATTAGTACGCAAAAACTTTGTCAATCGATATGAAATGAAATCTGAATCATCAAAACTTAAAAGTGCTTCCGGCTTCATCTGGGCACTCGCCCTTGACTCCTTTTTTATTACAATTTTCGAAGCGGTAACCGATTCAACTATACCATTGAAATCCGAAATAATCATAGCCCGCGAATCCCTAGCCACCTTTGCCTCCATTCCGGTACCTACAAGGGGAGAATCGGTACGAAGCAGAGGCACACCTTGCCGTTGCATATTTGAACCCATGAGAGCACGGTTAGCATCGTCATGTTCAAGGAACGGAATCAATGCAGCCGCTGCAGATACAATTTGATACGGAGAAACATCCATATAATGAACTTCGGACGGTGGGACAACCGGAAAATCTCCGCGAAATCTCGATTTCACCCGATCCCCGACAAAATTTCCCTGCTCATCCAAAGGCGCATTTGCCTGAGCAATTACATATTTATCCTCGTCATCCGCAGAAAGGTATTCGATTTTATTAGAAACTTTACTCTTTTCAACTTTCCTATAAGGTGTTTCAATAAAACCAAAATCGTTAATGCGGGCAAATGTTGTTAACGAAGAGATTAAACCAATATTCGGCCCTTCGGGAGTTTCAATTGGACAGAGTCGCCCATAATGAGTATAGTGAACGTCCCGAACCTCAAATCCCGCACGTTCCCGAGTCAAACCACCTGGGCCAAGGGCAGATAAACGTCGCTTGTGCGTCATCTCTGCCAAAGGATTGGTTTGATCCATGAACTGAGACAGCTGGCTGGTTCCAAAAAAAGTATTAATTACGGAAAAAATTGTCCGGGCATTCACTAAGTCCTGTGGCGTCAAATTCTCATTGTCCCGCAAGTTCATTCTTTCTTTAATAGTTCGAGCCATTCGGGAAAGGCCAAGGTTCATCTGGCTGGAAAGCTGTTCGCCAACGGTCTTAATTCGCCTGTTACCAAGATGGTCAATATCGTCTGGCACTCTTTTACCTGCTCTCAATTCCAAAAGATATTTAATAATTTCGACAATATCTTCGCGTGTTAACACTGTTGTTTCAATAGGAATATCAAGAGACAATTTCTTATTCACTCTGTAGCGGCCAACCTTCCCAAGATCATATCTCTTGGGGTTGAAAAACATACGCTCAATCAAACTCCTGGCGGTATCCAAGTCCGGTGCATCCCCCGATCTTAAGTGCCGGTAAATTGCTTCTAAAGCGTCAGCTTCCGATCTCGCCGCATCTTTCTTCAGAGTATTCGTGATAACTTCCGGCCCCAGAAAACCATCGGGTTTAAGAAACTTAACGCTCTTGATACCGGCTTGCTTGATTTGGGCAACGGCTTCTTCCGTTAACTCCGCTTCTTTTTCCAGCAGCAGCTCCCCGGTTTCCATATCGATTATATCGGCGATTGAGATTCTACCGACCGATTTGCCAAAAGCTGCGTCTTTAACTTTGACTTCTTCAATCAAATCAAAAAGTTTCAACAAATCCGAATCAGTAGAATAACCGAGTGCCCGCAGCAGAGTCGTTACAGGAAATTTCTTGCGGCGATCGATATAAACAAACATCACGTCATTAATATCTGTCGTAAACTCAACCCATGAGCCTCGAAGGGGAATTATTCTGGCTGAATAAAGCTTAGTGCCGTTCGGGTGAAGCTGCTCGTCAAAAAACACGCCTGGCGAACGATGCAGTTGACTTACCACAATCCGTTCCGCACCGTTAATAACAAAGGTACCGCGATTGGTCATGTAAGGAATGTTACCCAAGTAGACGACTTGTTCTATCGTATCCACAAAGTCTTTGCTGTCACCATATTGATCCTTAATTGACAACTTCAACTTTGCCTTTAGAGGTACCGAATAGGTCACGCCGCGTTCCTGGCATTCGACAAGATCGTATTTCGGTTTTTCAACATAGTATTCAACGAATTCCAAACAAAAATTCTCGCGGCTGTCTACGATAGGAAAAATATTTTTGAAAACTGACTGTAGTCCTTGATCTTTTCGCTCGTCCGGACTTAAATCATCCTGCAGGAATTCCCCAAAAGACTTAAGCTGAATATCTAACAAGTCAGGCAATTCGATGACTTGCTTTAATGTAGCGAAAGATTCCCTTCCGTTATTTTGCATAAATTTGCACCCAATAGTTTGTTGATAAAAAGAAAAAACTATTTAATTTCAACAGTGGCGCCAACTTCCTCTAATTGTTTCTTAACATCTTCAGCTTCTTCTTTCTGCACACCCTCCTTAACCGACTTCGGGGCGCCGTCAACCAAATCCTTGGCTTCCTTAAGACCCAAGCTGGTAACTGCCCGCACAACCTTAATCACCTGAATTTTCTTGTCGCCAACCAAGGTCAAGACAACATCAAAATCAGTTTTTTCTTCACCACCACCATCTGCAGCCGGAGCGCCAGGTGCAGCAGCAGCGACGGCTACCGGGGCAACAGCGGTTACACCAAAGCGATCTTCGATAGCCTTGACCAGTTCGGACAATTCAAGCACCGTCATTTTTTCGATGCTTTCTAAAACAGAACCCACCTGGCCATTTCCCTTTGCAGCCTTGGTGGTGTTCTTTTCAGTTTTTTCAGCCTTTTCCTCAGCTTTTTCTTTTGCCGGGGCTTCTTTAGTTTCTGCCATTGGAACCTCCACTAAATAGAGATATGAATAATTACTTTATTTCTAACTTTCGTTCTTATTCTCTTTTACAGCATTAAGAGCAAAGACAAATTTACTTAAAATCGCATTAAGCGATAAAACAAGATTACTAAGCGGTGCGTTAAGCACTCCCGAAAGCTGCCCCAAAAGCTGAACTTTTGAGGGCAGGCTGGCAATTTCATTAAACCGGGTTGAATCAATGAGCACACCCTCGAACAATCCCACTTTCACCGAAATCTTATCTGAATCTTTTGAGAACTTTTTAATAACTCTGGCGGGTGCTGCAGGGTCATCCATACCGAACGCAATGGCGGTTGGCCCATCCAAATACTCAAGAAGCTCATCACGTCCGGCTTCTTTTACCGAAAGGCGGGCTAAAGTATTTTTAACGACCCGATATTGCACAGATGCACCCGTAAATGCCCGTCGCAGGTCATTTATCTCGTCGACGTTCAAACCCTTAAAGTCGGTCAAAAAGATACTTTTTGCTTTATTTAATTTCTCTGTGATTTCTGCGACAATGGCTTCCTTCTGAGGAGTTGGCATTTTTGTTTCCTAAATTTGATTAGCAAATAAATAAATTATTGCAAGTCACTCAATAATGCGTTTCTTTCAACCGGAATCCCCGGCCCCATGGTACTGGACAAAGAAACACGCTTTACATACTGTCCCTTCGCAGCAGAGGGTTTCAATCTCATGACCGTTTCCATAAAAGCAATAATATTTTCACGAATCTGGTTGGGTTCAAAAGAAGTTTTACCGAGAGAGACATGCAGAATTCCGTACTTATCAACACGAAATTCGATTTTACCAGCTTTTAATTCCTTAACAGCCTTGCCAACCTCCATGGTCACAGTACCGCTCTTGGGGTTGGGCATTAAGCCTCGTGGACCTAAAACCTTACCAAGCTTTCCTACCTCCCCCATCGCATCGGGAGTAGCCACGATTACGTCAAACTCAAACCAACCCTTCTGAATCTTTTGTACATAATCATCAAACCCGACAAAATCAGCGCCAGCCTCTTTAGCCTCGTCCTCTTTACTTCCTTTGGTTATAACCAGAACTTTAACCTCTTTACCGATGCCATGAGGTAGTGCTACAGTCCCCCGAACAACTTGATCGGCATGTTTCGGATCAACGCCCAGATTGACGGATATCTCAACCGATTCGTCAAATTTAGCTTTGGCTGATTTTTTCAGAAGCTCTACAGCTTCATCCAAAGTGTAGTCTTTACCTATTTCGAGCAATCCGTGTAACTCTTTATATCTTTTACCTCTCTTCATAAAATCCTTCCCGCATTTTTTTCATTCGACCGTAATCCCCATGCTACGGGCTGTTCCTTCAATTATTAACATCGCTGCCTCGATATCGTTGGCATTCAGATCTTCCATTTTAGTTTGAGCAATCTCTTTCACCTGCTCCTTATTGACCTTGCCAACCTTCTCTCTATTTGGCTCACCAGAGCCCTTTTCGATACCGGCAGCTTTTTTAAGAAGGACAGCGGCTGGCGGTGATTTGGTAATAAACGTGAATGACCTATCTGCGTAAACGGTTATTACAACCGGAACAATAAGCCCTTGCTTGTCCTGAGTTTTAGAATTGAATGCCTTACAAAACTCCATGATATTGAGGCCAGCCTGCCCCAAAGCCGGACCAACTGGTGGAGACGGATTGGCCGCTCCTGCCGGTATTTGCAATTTTATAGTCGAAATAACCTTTTTAGCCATTTGTTAGAATCTCTCCCTTTGTCTACTTTTCAAGCTCTACCTGTAAAAAATCCAGCTCAACAGGAGTAGCGCGACCAAATATGCTAACAAGCACTTTAAGTTTTTTCTTCTCGCTATTTATTTCTTCAACAAACCCCGAAAAATCCGTGAATGGACCGTCTGTGACTTTAATTGGGTCGCCCAACCTGAACGGTACCTCCAAAATCTCTTTCCCTTCACTTTCCTCTACCCGACCAAGAATTCGATCGATTTCATCCTGCCGTAGCGGCTGCGGTTGATTTTTGGGACCAACAAAATTTGTCACCCCCGGGGTATTCAGAATCACATGCTGGGATTCTTTGTCCAACAAAACTTCTACAAGCATATATCCGGGAAAAAAGACTTTGTTCTTGACCCTGCGCTTGCCTGCACGCATCTCAGTAACTTCTTCAGATGGAATCAAAATCTGTGAAATCTTTTCCAGTAAACCGAGGCGTTCAATTTCGTTCTCTAAGTAGGACTTCACTTTGTTTTCGTGGCCCGAAAGAACGTGAATGGCATACCAACTTTTCTCTTGTTCGCTCAAAGTCGGCTCCTAAAATAGCAATTTCAGAAGGCTGCTAAGCAGCCAATCGGCTGAAAAAACAAATACCACGAAAAGCAAAGACAATACAATTACAACTATAGTGGACTCTTTTAAGTCTTCGTAGCTCGGCCAACTAACTTTAGACATCTCGTGATTGACGTCATTTACAAATTTTACCGGTTTGTTAATTAAGCTCATATCCTTATCCGATTTTTAAAGTTTTTGTTGGCAGGTGAGGCAGGAATTGAACCCGCAACCCCTGGTTTTGGAGACCAGTGCTCTACCAATTGAGCTACTCACCTAATGCTAGTTAATTACCGCGTTTCTTTGTGCGCAGTGTGCTTGTTGCAGGTTGGGCAATACTTCTTGAACTCCACCCGTCCGGAATGCAACGTTTTATTTTTATTGGTGGTATAATTCCGGTTTTTACATTCTGCGCATTCTAAAATCACCAGTACTCGCATTTCTCTACCGTGTTAAACTTTGAATAATAAAATTAGCTTGACAAACCCAGAGCCCACGAGCGGGGTCGAACCGCTGACCTCATCCTTACCAAGGATGTGCTCTACCTACTGAGCTACGTGGGCAAGCACTAAAAAATTGCTTCGAGAGCGGGAGACGGGACTCGAACCCGCAACCAACAGCTTGGAAGGCTGTGACTCTACCAATTGAGTTACCCCCGCGGGTAAACACTGCGTTTTCAGTTTCGTTCTCCACAATACTAAAAGCGTTTCGAAGCTGATGGCTTATGGCAAACATCAGGCTTCTGCAAAGTGGAGAGGGGAGGATTCGAACCTCCGAAGGCTGAGCCGGCAGATTTACAGTCTGCTCCCTTTGGCCACTCGGGAACCTCTCCAAACTAAAAAGAGCCACCAGCAGGAGTCGAACCCGCGACATCCTCATTACAAGTGAGGTGCTCTACCATCTGAGCTATGGTGGCTTAAAGTATTAAAAATCAATCGATTATTTATCGAAATCGTCCTTGGGTTGCAGAGAAAATACAGCCTCATAATATAAAAATTATCACCCTATTGTCAAGTGTTTTTTGCGAACTTATAGAAATTTTACTTGAACCGCCATACCGTCTCGGTTCCCTTATCTTCTAAGATGATACCTTTCGCATTTAACTGATCACGAATCTTGTCAGACAGAGCCCATTCTTTTTTGGTTCTAAGCGCATTGCGAAGCTCAATGAGTAAAGTTACCAGCTCATCAACAATTTCTGTATCCACTTTTTCCTCCCCGGAATCGATCAAACCTAAAAATGAATTAAAATCGTCAAAATTCTTTTTAGAATAATCCAGAAGTAATTTTTCATTTTCACTCAAACCTTCTTTTGATAAAAGTTTATTGGTTTCCCGAACCAAATCAAAGAGCGCTGAAAGTGCAACCGGCGTGTTTAAATCATCCGACATCGCTTCAACGAGATCTGTTTTCATTTTCTCAAATGAGTCGTAGAATTCGGCCTCGGATTTTGACAAAGCTTTGAGATCGATATCTTTGCTGCTGGTCTCTCCGGCATTAGCCAGAACTTTGCTTAATTTATCGTAGAAAATTTTAAGCCGAGAAGAAGCACTTTCTGCGGCCTTGAGCCCGTGATCCGTCAAATCAATTGGCCCACGGTAATTTTTTTGTAAAAAAAACAAACGCAGGACCCGGCCGGGGTAAATTTTCACAACTTCCCTGACTGTGCGGAAATTCCCGAGGGACTTGGCCATCTTTTCACCTTCGATTTGCAGAAAACCGTTGTGTAGCCAGTACTTGACAAACTTTTGTTTTGTCGCTCCCTCGCTCTGGGCGATTTCATTTTCGTGGTGCGGGAAAATCAGATCCTCGCCTCCCGCGTGAATGTCAAAACTCTCACCCAGATATTTCATCGACATGGCCGAGCACTCGATGTGCCAGCCCGGCCGCCCCATGCCCCAGGGGCTTTCCCAAGCCGGTTCCCCGGGCTTTTGGCTTTTCCAAAGAGCAAAGTCGAGTGGATTGCGCTTCTTTTCATCCACCGCAACGCGGGCGCCTGCCCACAAATCATCGATATTTTTCCCGGACAATTTGCCATAATTAGCGAACTTTGAGACGTCGTAATAAACATCGCCATTTGCCCGATAAGCCGTCCCTTGATCAATTAGCTTTTCGATTAAGACGATAATCTCACGGACATGCTCAGTGGCCTTGGGATAATGATCCGCTTTTTCAATTCCCAAAGCATCGATGTCTTTAAAAAATGCTGTGCTAAATTTTTCAGTAATCTTTTCAGTCGGAACTCCCTCTTCTTGGGAACGCTTGATGATTTTATCATCGATATCCGTTAAGTTCAGAACATAGGTGACATCATAACCAAGATATTTCAGGAAACGGCGCAGGACATCACCTGCGATAAAGGCACGAGCGTTACCGATGTGAATATAATCGTACACAGTCGGGCCACACATATAAAATTTGACCTTCCCCTTTTCGACGGGGACAAATTCTTCTTTGGTTTTGGTAAAGGTGTTGTGTAGTTTTAGATTCATATTTAAAGGAGATCTTTTACTTCTTATAATCCTGGAGCATTTTTATAGCTATTCTGTTGACACCCAACCCCTAAACTCTATCGTGAGCTTAGTAAAACGCAAGGCTAAGGCGTACGCCAATGCCCAGAAACCAAAGTATTGAACAAAATAAAAAAGGCTGTTTGCCTTACTTTCGTGTTCTTCCTTTTCATTAAACTTATCAATGTATTCATTCATCCATTTTAAAATCAAAGCCGCATCATCTTGAGGTATTTTACGAAAAAGTTCCTGATGAATTGCCGCCACGTTTGCTGATCATATTCTTTTTCATGAAAAGACTTAGTTTCACCAAACCATCCTGAAAGAGATCCTGTTTTATATCCAAAATACTCAATGTCACCAAATCTCAAATAAAACGATATCCCCCAATTTACCCGACTTTGTATATCGCCATGAACTCTCTCTAAATAGTGAGTAAGATATTTGGCTTCATTTTTGGACCCCTAAGGCGTCGAGTGAATAAATTCCAGAAAGACTAAAGACAGCAACAAATAAATATGTGTGTTCAATGTTATGAATGAATTACGTTTTTTGATATTCCTTGCTTTTTTAACTTGACAGCAATGAAATGAAACAGTAAAAATAAAAAGCCAGAAAACAAGAGAATAGTCATGCTCATCCTATGGGAAAGGTCGAGCGAAATTCCGGCCAACATAGCTATAAAGAGAAGACTAAAGAAGATAAATAAACATACGTCCTTGAAAGAACCTTTTTGACTCAAAATAAACCCCGTTATTTTTAATCCGTTTGGTTATCTTATTTAATCCACCAAACTCTTAACAAACCTCTCGCACTTATTCCTTCCCAAAATATCGCCCGTTTGGCAGCTCAGGCGAGAGTATCTGTCCACAAACCGTATTAAACGGAGACTTTCAATTCAGCTGCAACTGATTGTAAACGTTTGTCAAGAGTCCAAAGGGAACATCGAGTAAGTGAGGCTGACGCGAGAAGATTCAAATCCACCCAACCCAAACCACGACCATAAAGTTTATCCATATTCACAAAATGTAAAACTTCAGAATGTTCTGCAATAAGAACTTCAGGTAAAGCTTTTAACAGATTTAAAATCTCGTCGCGGTTCTGAAGATGACCGCATGCTACCTCGCCTATTACAAACGGGTGGCAACGCACTTCTCCATGATTAAGCAAAGCTACTAAACGGTTGTTCGCGCGTCGAAGGTGATCAATCCAAACCGAGGTATCGGCTAAAATTACTCTCTGGTTCATGAACGGCGTCGACGAATCGGCTGTAATTGCCCTTCACTGCCCCCAAGTTCCGCCAGCCGTCGGGCACTTTCCAGAGCAATTAAAGCTTCAAGACCACGACGTACAAGGGACGTCTTTTCCTTTATGCCCGTAAGCTTAGAGGCCTTAGCCAATAACTCGTCATCAATATTTAGCGTAGTTCTCATATGCATTAATATGCATTATTCATGCATATAAATCAAGTAAAATATATTGTCAATATCTAATTAATCCACCAAACCTCTAATAAACCTCTCGCACTTTTCCTTTCCCAAAATCGCAGCAGTTTTGGGGAGTTCAGGTCCGTGCATCTGACCGGTAAGGGCCACCCGAATCGGTGCCCAGAGATCTTTGCCCATGACTCCGGTTTCTTTTTGCACTTGCTTCATGATTACAATAAACGCCCCGGCATCTAAATGATCGTAGTTTTGCAAGTATCGCAAAAAAGCCCAGTAGATTTTTTGAGAAGTATCTTTTGAGTACAAAGCAATCGCCTGGGCATTGGTGAGTTGAATGCTGTCCTGGTAAAAAGGTTTCGCCAACTCAGGAATCTGGCTTAAGTGCTCCACGCTATCTTTCATAAGAGAGAAAACATTTTCTAGTTTTTCTCTGTCGGTTAGGTCAATTCCGGCGCTTTCTAAAAACGGAGTTGCCAAATCAATCAATTCATCCTGTTGCAAATCTCGGATGTAATGACCGTTCATCCAATTGAGTTTGACTGTGTCGAAAATGGCCGGCGATTTCGACATTCGGCGAAAATCAAATTCACTGATGAGACGCTCGATTGAAAGAAGCTCCTCCTCGCTTTCCGAGGACCAGCTTAGCAGACTGAGAAAATTAATCAGCGCTTCCGGCAAATAGCCTTTTTCGTTAAACTCCCCAACCGAGGTTGCTCCATGGCGCTTCGATAACCGCGTGCGATCCGGACCCAAAATCATGGGGATGTGCACGAACTGGGGAAGTCCAAAATCGAAGGCTTGATAAAGCAAAATCTGTTTCGGCGTATTTGAAACGTGGTCATCACCGCGAATCACATGAGAGATTTGCATAAGCGCATCATCAACAACGGCGGCAAAATTATAAGTCGGGATGCCATCCGATCGCATGATCACAAAATCACCGAAATTACCTCCATCAAAAACCAAAGACCCTTTGACAGGCTCTTCCCATTTGATTTCGCCCGGACTTACATAAAATCGCCAAACCGGTTTGCGGCCTGCTTTTTCTGAATCACTTTTCTCTTTATCAGAAAGGTTTAAGCATTTTCTGTCGTAGTAAAGATTTTCCCTCTGGCCTTAGCAGCCTTTCTTTTTTCATCTAACTCCTCTTCAGCACAAAAACAAGGATATGCCAGTCCTTTGTTTTTCAAAATATCTAAATGCTTCCTGTAGATTTCCAAACGTTCTGATTGCCTGTAGGGACCAAAATCGCCGTCCACTTTCGGCCCTTCCTGCCAATCTAAGCCGAGCCACTTGAGGTCTTCAAAAATCGACTGCTCGGACGCTTTTGTGGACCTTTCGATATCCATATCTTCGATCCGCAAGATAAATGTGCCGCCGGCTTTTTTGGCAAAAAACCAGTTTAGAATTGCAGTGCGGGCATTGCCGATATGAAGGTGTCCCGTGGGACTCGGGGCAAATCGAACTCTAACTGACGCCATTAAACTTGTTCTTTCCTTTCAATTAAAACACACGCATAAGCAGCCACACCCTTCTCCTCACCCACAAAACCCATCCTCTCCGAGGTGGTTGCCTTAACAGAAACTTGAGAATCTGAAATTGCTAAAGAGTCTGCGATATTTGTACGCATTTCATTAATGTGGGGCAATAGCTTTGGTTTCTCTAAAACCACGGTTGAATCGATATTGCTAATTTGGTAGCCTTCCTTTGAAAGCCGTTTTCCGATTTGTTTGAGCAGCAGCAAGCTTGAAATCCCGGCAAATTCTTCATCGCTGTCAGGAAAATGTTTACCCAAATCTCCAAGGGCAGTGCTGCCCAAAAGGGCATCACCAATTGCATGACTCAATGTGTCTGCATCCGAGTGGCCGAGCGCTCCCTTTTCCGAGGGAATTGTGACGCCTCCTAAAATCAGCTTCCTTCCTTCGACTAATTGATGAACGTCGTAACCAAATCCAACCCGCATTTAATTATCCATTGTTAATTTGATTTCAGCCCACTTCAAATCCATCGGCACTGTAATTTTGATGTTATCATGTTCGCCTTCGACGATTTTTACTTTCTTGCCGATTCGTTCAACCAGCGCGGAGTCATCGGTATGATAAACGCCGTCCTCGAAAGCTTTCTGGTACGCTTTCATAATCAAATCGTATTTAAAAACTTGCGGGGTTTGCACAGACCAAAGAAAGCTGCGGTCGGGAGTTTCGTCAACAAATCCACTCTTCTCTGTTTTGATGGTGTCCTTCGGCGGAACAGCTAAGATGGCAGCGCCGTGTTCTTTGCAAGCATCGATCGCCGCCTCGAGTTTCTCCACACTTATAAACGGGCGAACTGCATCATGAATCGCGACGAAATCGGGATGGCCTTCCAGCGCTTTCAGGCCGGCAAAAACCGAATCCTGACGCTGCTCTCCGCCTGCAACAATCTTTATTACCTTTTTTAAATCAGATGGGGCGACGATTTCCTGAGCAGTATAAGTTACCCACTCAGACGCAGTTACTAAAATCACGTCCTGAATTCGAGAGCAGTCTTCAAATTTTTGCAGGGTATAGGAAAGAATAGGCTTCCCGCCCACCGACTGGAATTGTTTGGGCAAAATGCCGCCGACTCGGGAGCCCTGCCCGGCAGCAACTATAATTGCAGCAGTTTCCAACACTTTCTTAAACAATAAGCATGGCATCGCCATAGCTGTAAAAATTGTACTTTTCTCTAATCGCCTTTCGGTAAGCTTTGAAGACGAAATCCCGCCCGGCAAATGCACAAACAAGAATCAAAAGTGTCGAAGACGGAAGATGGAAATTCGTTATCATGCCATCGGTGATTTTTAATTTATATGGCGGATAAATAAATTTATCCGTCCAGCCTTTCGCGGGTTTTGTCCAACCCTCAGAGGTCACCGCAGTTTCCAAAGCACGAGTCGTGCTGGTTCCTACAGTAAAGATCCGGCCGCCTTCTTTTCTAGTTTTATTGATAATATCGGCGGTCGTTTGAGTGACTTCGTAATATTCGGAATCCATTTTGTGGCGGCTTAAATCTTCAACCACAACCGGGCGAAAGCTGCCTAAACCGAGATGTAAAACAACCCGGGCAATCGTGACACCCTTCTGCTCAATCTTTTTTAAAAGCGGATTTGTAAAATGCAGTCCGGCGGTTGGCGCCGCCACTGCTCCACGAACACGTGAATAAACCGTCTGGTAGCGCTCCTTGTCAAGTTGCTGCGGATCTCGATTGATATAAGGCGGCAAGGGCGACTTCCCGATTTTGTCCACTATCTCAAAAAAGTCACCAATATAGTTAAACCGTACGACCCGGCCACCCGAAACCGTATTATCGATGACATCACAATAAAGTTTATCATTTACTGAAAGTCGATTGCCAACCCGAACCTTTCTTGCCGGCCGCACCAAGACTTCCCATAGTCCGTTTTCTAATTCCCGAAGTAGGAAAATTTCAACTTTTGCATCCGTTTTATCCTTTGTGCCCATTAAACGTGCTGGGAACACCTTCGTCTCATTGATAACTAAGCAATCGCCTTTTTCAAAATAGTCAACGATATCTTTAAATACCTGCTGTTCAATCGTTTGTTTTTCACGATTGAGTACCATCAGGCGGGATTGATCACGCTTCGCTGGTGGGAATTGAGCAATCAGTTTTTCCGGTAATTTGTACTTGAAATCAGAAAGTTTCATTTAATAAATTCTCCCTCGCTACAATTATTATTACTTTAATTTTTGGTGCTAAAACATTTTTTGCTGAGATGCCGCATTCGTTTTAATTTTACCAAAGTGGCGGTAAGTTAACTCGGTTACAACTCGGCCCTGGGGTGTTCTTTTTAAAAATCCTTCCTGAATTAGAAACGGCTCGTAAATTTCTTCTAAGGTTTCTCCCTGCTCTCCGATCGCAACGGCCAAAGTATTGATCCCAACCGGACCTCCGTTAAATTTTTCAAGTAAAAGCATTAAGATACGCTTATCCATTTCATCAAGGCCTTTTTTATCGACATCTAAGCGGGTCAGAGAATCTTCGGCAATTTCGTTGGAGATGGCACCGTTGCCTTCAATTTGGGCAAAATCCCTAACGCGTCTGAGTAAACGATTCGCAATTCTCGGGGTTCCACGTGACCTGCGCGCGATCTCCATTCCGGCCCCTTCATCTATTTCCACATCCAGGATCCTGGCAGACCGTTGGATTATTGTAAACAAGTGTTCCGGTTTATAAAAATCTAAACGGTTCACCACTCCAAATCTGGAACGTAAAGGTGAAGTCAATAAACCCGCCCGGGTTGTGGCGCCAACCAGAGTAAATTTCGGTAGTTGAATTTGTATCGTTCGCGCATTGGCGCCACGGTCAATAATAATATCCAACTTGTAGTCTTCCATCGCCGGGTAAAGGTACTCTTCCACTACCCGATTCAGCCGATGAATTTCATCGATAAAAAGGACGTCTCTTTCGCCCAGGTTTGTGAGAATGCCGGCCAAATCCCCCGCCTTTTCGAGAGCCGGCCCGGAAGTTACTCTGATATTTACGCCAAGCTCAATTGCGATAATATTTGCCAGAGTTGTCTTACCCAAACCCGGAGGCCCGTAAAAGAGAACATGATCGAGTGATTCCTGCCTTGCCTTTGCCGCCTCGATAAAAATCTTGAAGTTGGCCTTAATTTTGTCCTGCCCGACAAAATCACCAAAGTTTCGCGGCCGCAGGGTTTGGTCGAACTCCTGTTCCCCTTCAATTTGCTGCGGAGTTGTAGATCGGTCTTGGTCCATTATAAATCTTGACTAACTATTTTGTAATGCCCGTTTTATCAATTCATCCAAAGCCAAATCCGGTTCTGCTCCCAGAACTTTCAACAAAGCATTCTCTGCTGTGTTTCTATTATGCCCTAAAGACACCAGCGCTAAAGTTGCTTCTTCCAATTTTCCATTTGCACTTGGCTCGCCGGAAGCGATCGCCAATTGGCTTTCGGTCATTTTTTTTGCCAGCTTATCACGCAATTCCAGGACAATTCGTTGGGCGGTTTTCTTGCCCACACCGGATAGTTGAGTCAGGTTTGCAACGTCGCTGTTTACGATACTGCGGCTCAAATCTTCGACAGTCCGGCCTGACAAAATGCCTAATGCCAATTTGGGTCCAATTCCAGCAACGGAAATTAAATGAGCAAACATTCCCTTTTCTTTTAAAGTGCTGAATCCGAACAATTGCAAGGTATCTTGGCGAACATGAAGATAAGTCAAAAGTTTTGCTTTGGAACCAACCTCTCCAAGTTTATCAAATGTCGAAATCGGGATGAGCACATCATAACCGACGCCTCTCACATCGACAATTACCTGAGTCGGAGTTTTTTCAGAGAGGATCCCCTCAAGTTGGGCAATCATACTTTTGATTCCATACGGTGCAGATGACAAATTGCGACCGCCAGTGCGTCTGAAGCGTCGAGGGGTTCCGGCGGCTCCTGCAATTTAAATAAATGCTGAATCATTTTTTGTACTTGTTGCTTAGATGCGCCCCCATTACCAACAACTGCCATCTTGACTTCTCTCGGTGAATATTCCGCGGTGGGGATTTGATGATTCACAGCAGCTAAAATCGCGACGCCTCGTGCATGCCCCATCTTCAGAGCTACTTTTACATTTTCTGCATAAAAAAGATCTTCAATTGCAAATTCATCGGGTCGATGTCGTTTAATTACAATTGATAACTCGTCATAGATTTTTTTTAATCTTTTGGGGATACCGTCTCTGGACGAGAGCTTTATGCAGCCAAAATCTAAAATTTTATACCCGCTGCCATTTTCTTCTAATATACCAAAGCCTGTAACCAAGGTTCCCGGATCCACCCCGAGAATTCGCATATCTTCTAAACCCTTTTTATTGCATGCTTTCCAAAACGGACATATCGATATCAAAATTTGAATAGACATTTTGCACATCGTCCAGATCTTCGAGGGCCTCCAGAATTTTTAACAGCGTTTCTGCATCTTTACCCTCGACTTTTATGGTATTTTTCGGATACATGGTTAAATTCGCGGAATCATATTTGATCTGACTTGATTCCAAAGCAGCTTTAACATTTTCAAGATCCTCCGCTGATGACGTGATCTCAAAAAAATCTTCCTCCGATTTCAAATCCTCGGCGCCTGCATCCATGACCACCATGAGAATCTCCTCCTCATCGAGTCCTTCGCTTGGAACAGTAATCAATCCCTTCTTTTCGAACATCCAGGCGACCGCTCCGGACTCCGCCAAGTTACCCGCGTGTTTGGTGAGACTATGTCGGACGTCGGCCACGGTTCGATTGCGATTATCCGTTAAAATTTCAATGTACAGTGCAACTCCAGCCGGGCCATATCCTTCCAAAACTCCCTCTTCATAAACAACCCCGGGAAGCTCGCCGGTACCTTTTTTGATCGCCCGATCGATATTGGCTGCGGGCATGTTGGCTGTTTTTGCTGCAGCTACCGCGCTTCTTAGTCTCGGGTTTGCGTTTTCATCACCACCGCCGTTGCGGGCGGCAAAGGTGATATCTTTAATTAGACGCGTAAAAATCTTGCCGCGCTCGGCGTCGGCCTTCCCCTTCTTGCGCTTAATTGTGCTCCACTTAGAATGACCTGACATGAATTCCTCCAAATTCGAACATCTAATTTAATAAATTTTTAGCCGTTTTCCAAATAAAATATTTTGAGATAAGAATGAGTTAAAATAATAGATTAACTCAAATAGAAAAAACCTGTATTCAGGAAACAAAATTAGTGCCAACGTGAGGCTGAAAATCAGTGAGATTCTTCGATCTGTGGGCAAAAAAACGACACCCAAATTGGATGTCGTTTGAATAGGATTTATACCTAAAATAGAGCGATTGGCTTTTGGCAATTAGCTTTTAGCTAATAAATTCAATCCCGAATAAGTCAAGATGGTTATTGTAAATCACCTAACAGGTGATCCCGAAGAAGTCGGGACACGATGTAAATTCTCAAAAATCAAAAAGCCAAAGGCCAAAGGCCAACAGCAAATGGCAAAACGCATATTTTAGGCTAAGTTTAAAGAGTGGGAACTAAAGTTCGTCCATCCATTTGTAAGCTTTCTTAAGGTTAACTTTCGTGCGCACGACCCAGGCCTCCCGATAGCCTTTCTGAATTGCCAGCTTTTGTATTTTTTCAGCATCGTACCAATCCGCGAAGTCTCCAACCCGAACTTTATAAAACGGGGGATCGAATATGCGATAAACACCTTCATCAAAGCGCAGAATGGCGTCTCTCTCAGTATTTTTAGCTTCTTCAGGCTCGGTTGTCTGTATCAACTGCACCCGATAGCCCGTTCCAATGCTATCTTTCAACATCTCAACCGTATTTAGGGTAGGATCGTCCATGCCGCTATAGCCAACTTGAGACTCCTCAACTTCGATGTCGTAATCATCAAGTGCTGCGGGATCAAAGTCCTCGCGCATATTTTCAAAGCCTTTGACGCTGGTAGGGGAAGTTTTCGGCGTGGTAATCACCCGCACTCCTTCTTGACCTGCACAAGCAAAAAATAGAACCAGAGAAAAAGTAAAAATCGCAATAGATTGATTTAGTTTCATTTCATTACTCTTTCCTTAAAGTTCTTTTACTGATTTTATAAACTCCGGTAAAACCTCAAATAAATCCCCGACCACGCCATAATCCGCGATGTCAAATATCGGTGCGTGCGGGTCCTTGTTAATCGCGACAATCGTGCCTGAGTTCTTCATTCCGACGATATGTTGAATCGCTCCTGAAATACCGACGGCAAAATAAAGTTTCGGCGCAACGGTCTGCCCTGAGCTTCCAACCTGACGGTCCAGCGGCAGCCAGCCGTCGTCGCAAACGGGACGGGACGCTGCAATCTCAGCATCCAAAGATTCAGCAAGTTGTTTTATTAAATCCATATTTTCGGGCTTCTTGATTCCACGACCGACGGAGACAATTCGTTCCGCTTTACTTAAATCGACTTCCTGTTTCACACCTTCGAAAATTTCCAAAACTTTGGTTCGGATGTCAACACTATCCATATTGACCTCGGCGTTTTGCACGGCACCCGAACCACCTGTCTCCAAATGATCCGCGTTGAAAGCGCCAACCTGAAAGCTAACCAAGTAAGGTCCATCGCCTTCGAAAGTGAAATCGGCATCGATTTTTCCCTGAAAAACCTGTCTTACAAAAACGGGTTTGCCGCCAGCCATTTTATAGCGAATGCAATCGCTTATCAATGCTTTACCTAAAGCGGCCGCTAACTTCGGCGCATAATCCCTAACCATGTAAGTGTGGCTAAAAAGCACATAAGCAGGGTTTTCTTTTTCCACAACTTGCTTGATGGCCGCTGAATAGCCGTCTGGAGTGTAGTCAGCAAGTTTTTCGTCATCGGCTGCCATGACAGCCACACCTTTTCCAGCGACTTCATCTGCAAGGTTTTTTATATCCTTGCCAAGAAGCAAAACCGCGACTTCTTTACCTAACTCTTTTGCCAATTCCTGGCCGCCAACGACTGCCTCCCACGTTGAGCGGTTTAAAGTTCCATCTCTCTGTTCAGCAACTACCAAAATATTACTCATTTAAGCAACTCCTTCTGTCTTCTTTCTTGAATTCGAAAATCTAAATAACTTTCGCCTCATTTTTCAACTTATCAGCCAGCTTTCGCGCGACTTCCTTTGGATCACCTTCGAAAATTTCAGTTTGCTTGGTTTTTTCAGGTACGTAAATCTTGTTGAAAACCAGGCCGGTTTGGCCCTCATGCACATCACTTTCGGAAAGCCCTAATTCGCTTAATCCAAGCGCTTTGATTTCTTTCTTTTTGGCCATCATGATGCCTTTGATGGTAGCATAACGGATCTGGTTAATTCCGGACTGAATTGTTAAAAGCGATGGCAGGGGTAGTTCCACCCATTGAAACCAGCCGCTTTCCAATTCACGTTTTACTTTAATGCCGCCATTTTGTTTTTGAATCTGCATCACGATAGTCGCGCTGGGGACGCCCAGGTTCTCTGCTAAAATCACACCTGTCTGAGCCGAACCGTAATCATCTGTTTGCAGACCTGATAAAACCAGATCAAACTCTTCCTGTTTAATTGCCGCAGCCAAAACTTTAGCATTCACAAATGGATCCTGAGTGGTAAAGTTCGAATTATCGATATGCATGGCCCGATCAGCACCTTTGGCTAAACCTTGCTTGATTGCTTCCTTCACACGTTCGGGGCCCATACTGAGCAGCACAACTTCGCCGCCGTGTGCTTCTTTGAGCCGCAGGGCTTCTTCAAGCGCGTAATGGTCGCTTTCATTTATTTCGTAATTGAGATCGGTTTCATGAACCCAACTTCCGTCATCCGTAATTTTCAAAAGTGAATCCTTGACGGGCACCTGCTTCATGCAAACAATAATTTTCACCTGGTTCTCCTTTGGTTATGAACTTAAAACATAAGACGAATTTAAAATAAAAATTTAAAAACAGAAATCAACCCTTTTTAGTGAATCAAATCAAACTGATAACCGTTAGCTTCGCAAGCGTCCGTGGAGATCTCTTTGCGCCATGGGTCGATATTGTTATCAACTTGTCTCGCATTTCGGCGAATGCGCCGCCAGGCCTCTTCGCAAAAAGTCTTGCAAATAGTTAGCTGCTTTTGAGCTTTCTTTTGTCCCTTCTCTTTAAGCAAAGAATCTACTCTCGAAATCACCGCAATCATTGCGTAAAGATCAATCGTCATATCAGCAAGACGGTTGAGGATAAATTCCTGATGAATAATATTTTTGCGGTATTTGGACAAAACTTTTTCGGTAGCGCGATGCAATTCTTTAGCATATTCTTCAAACTTGCCGACTTCATCTTTTAAGGCTTCATGAACATCGGTCAGCCTCTCGGTTGCAACTCTTTTCTTAATGCGGTGAAGAGCGTAATCCGTTAGAATTCCCATTTCATTTAAGGGATTCTGCAGTGCCTTACCCACTTTCTTCAAATATTCGCCGTGCTCTTGCATTCCAGCCAGCGCGATAAAAGCCCGTAGGACTTCGTTGGTTCCTTCGAAAATCAAATTGATGCGGGCATCACGAAGCGCCCGTTCGTAAGGATACTCTTTGCTGTAGCCAATTCCGCCGGCGATTTGCATGGCCTCGTTGACGGCATTCCAAACGGCTTCCGAAGCGTACACTTTACATATCGAAGACTCGATTGAATAGTCAATATCTCCGCGGTCGATCAGACCGGTGGTCAAGTAAACCATACTTTCCAACACAAACACGTCGACAACCATTTTACTGATTTTGCCCTGAATCATTTCGAACTCGGCAATCGGCGTGTTGAATTGCTTTCTATTTGTTGCGTGATTAACGCTCATTCTAATAAGCGTTTTAATTCCGCCAGCGCAAGCGGCCGCCAACCCCAATCGACCCGAATTCAACACCTCCATGGCCACCTTGAAACCCTTGCCTTCAGGCCCAATTAGGTTCTCAACCGGAACCTTGATATTATCAAAAATCAATTCGGTCGTGGAGGAGCCATGAATGCCGAGCTTCCGTTCTTCTTTACCGGATGAAAAACCTTCCATGTCTCGGGTGACGGCCATGGCGCTGATTTTCTTTTCGCCATTTTCACCAACCGGGGTTTTTACAAACACAGTAAAAAAGTCTGCGATGCCGCCGTTAGTAATCCAAATCTTGTTGCCGTTCAAAATATAGTGGCCATTTTGGGCATCCTTTACTGCCAGAGATTGGATGCCTGCTGCATCTGATCCGGCGCCCGGTTCGGTAAGGGCAAACGCAGCGATCCATTCGCCGGTTGCCAATTTAGGCAAGTATTTCTTCTTCTGTGCTTCTGTTCCGTACAGCAACAGCGCTTTCAGTCCAATGGATTGATGCCCACCCAAAGTAACAGCCAATGAACCATCGATACCGCCGATTTCCTCAAAAACCCGGTTGTAAGCAGTTGTCGAAAATCCAGAACCGCCGTATTCCTCGGGAATGCTCATGCCGAAAAGTCCAATTTCAGCTAATCCCTGGAGAACCTCTTTCGGGATTTCTTCATTTCGGTCAATCTCTTCCGGATCGATGTTATCCTTGGCGAACTGTCGAACAGTGTCGAGGATGAGTTTCAGATTTTCTTCCTCTTCCTTATCCATTTTCGGATAAGGGAAAATGAAGTCCTGTTCGATGCTCCCCGCAAATAATGCTTTTACAAAACTGTTGTTTGCCATTTTTGTACTCCTGTACTTCTATTCACACTGATTGAAAAAACACCCTGATAAAATGAAAAGTATCCTTCTAAAAAACATAACTAAAAAACAATGTGATGCTTCAATCCGCGTGTGTTAACTTTTATAAAATCTTTCATTACTATTCGCCATCTTTGTGAGCAACTTCGGCGGCTCAAATCTCTCTCCAAATTTATCCGTTAATTTCTTCATCTCCTCGGCACATGATTTCGAGCCAAGCGTGTCAGCATATTTCAAAAGACCACCGCGGAAAGGCGGGAATCCCGTACCGAATATCATCCCCGCATCGACGTCTCTTGCCCGGCGGACAATTTCCTCTTCCAAACAAAGCACTGCCTCTTTCAGCATGACAAAGATCAGCCGATTTTGAATCTCCTCTTTAGAAATCGACCCGTCCGACTTTCTTAAATCCGCAATGAGAGCGTAAACCGACTCATCGGCGCGCTTGTTCTTGCCTTGGTAAATATATAGCCCCTTGCCGCCTTTCTTACCTAAACGACCATCGTCATTCAACTTTTCAATTACTTTGGAAGGAACAACGCGATTTTGAAACCCTTCCTGCAAAATCTTCGAAACTTTATAACCGACATCAATGCCAACTTCATCCAGTAAATTTAACGGTCCCATCGGCATGCCAAATTCGAGCATGACTTTGTCGATTTCGTCGATCATCAAGCCTTCTTCTAAAAGCAGCGCCGCTTCATTGATATAAGGCCCTAGAATTCGATTCACTAAGAATCCCGGACTATTTTTAACAACAATTGGAATTTTTCCTAATTTCTTAGCAAAAGCCACAGAAGTCACCGTTGCTGCATCGGAAGTTTTTTTACCTCTGATAATCTCGACTAAAGGCATGCGGTGCACGGGATTGAAGAAGTGAAAGCCGATTACGCGATCAGGCTTTTTAACAGCCGAAGCGATTTCAGTAATTGAAAGAGATGAAGTATTTGAAGCCAGGATGGTCGAGTCATTGACTTGAGAAGCTATCTCACTAAGAACCGTCTTTTTGATATCCATGTTCTCGACAACAGCTTCGATGATGAAATCCGAGTTGGCAAAACCCGAATAATCTGTGGTTCCGGAAATCAAAGTCATTTTCCGCTGCATTTCTTTGCGTTTCAACTTTTTCTTCTCAACTGCCTTCCGGAAGACCTCTTCCGCTCTATGCATTCCGATATCCAGAGCTTGTTGGTTGATATCTTTCATTCTCACTGGCAGCGCTTTATTAGCAAGGAGTTGCGCAATGCCGCCGCCCATGACCCCAGCGCCAAGAAGTCCGACTTGCTTAATCTCTTTTGGCTCACTCCTGGTTTTTTCAACGCCGGTGTCTTTTTTCAAATCCTCATTCAGGTAGTAGATTGAAATGAGGTTCTTGCTGACGTCGGTTGCAATCAGCTCACCGAGCAGCTTGGCCTCAATCTCAAGGCCTTCTTGCAGAGTCAGCTCAATTCCCTTTTGCACCGCTTCCAATGCTTTCAGCGGCGCCGGGTAATGGCCGCGAGTCGTTCGCAGGGCCTGCTTTCTGGCCTGCTCAAAAAGAAACTTGCGCCCGAATCGGTTGCTTTCTAAAAAAATCGCATGCAGGCGCTTCGCATTTCGTTTGTTCTCATAAGCAGAGCGCTTGAAAGCCTGCAGCATGTTCAGCGCAAATTCCTCAGCCGCTGCTTTTAAAAACGACGAGGGATAGCTCGAAGGTAGCACTTTATCGACAATCCCAAGCCGGCCTGCGTCCTTAGCGCCAACAAGTTTTCCGGTTAAGATTAATTTTAACGATCTCTGAATACCAATGAGTCTTGGCAGCCGCTGGGTTCCCCCGAATCCGGGAAGAATGCCCAATCGCACTTCCGGGAGTCCTAATTTGGTTTTTGGGTGAATTTTCGCGATGCGGAAATGACAGGCAAGCGCCAACTCGAGTCCGCCGCCAACGCATGCCCCCTGAATGGCGGCCACTACAAGAAACGGCAAATCATGAATTTTTTGGAAAATAGCCTGTCCCATCCGGGTTTTCTCGGCGCCTTCTTTCGGATCGGTGACATCTTTAATTTCAGCAACATCGGCGCCGGCGATAAAATTATCCTCTTTCCCGCTTATAAAAACCAAAGCCTTGATCGAAGTCTCTGTCTTCAGCTCATCCAATAATCCATCGAGTTCCTGCATTACTTTTGAAGTCAGGATATTCACTTTCTCGTCCTTGGCGTCAAACGTCAAAAACGCCACACCGTTTTCCTTTTTGAGCAAATCAAAAGCACCGTCCGTTTGAGTTTGGTCGTGCATTTTAGATCTGGTTTTTTCTTTTACCGTTTCGGCCATGTTTTTCTTTTCTCCCCTGCTAATCATTGATTAAGTTTTGGCTATTCCATTTATAAAAATGTCTGCGATCTGCTCAGCGGACTTTTCCAAATCATATTTGCCGTTTTTCATTAAAACCCAGTGCGTGGCGACTTCATCCAGCGAGCCGAACAGGGCTCGTTTCATCAAACCGGGGTGAAGGTCTTTGCGAATGACCCCTTGCCGCTGCCCTTCTTCGATA
>JADFPY010000018.1 GCA_022562085.1 candidate division KSB1 bacterium
GTCTGGGCAATACGCGGTGGTTGGTGGCGGATTATCACGAGTTAATTGCAAGACATCTGCAGAACCAGGGGCTCCAACCGATAGCTCGGTACACGATCTTGATCAAGACAGTGGCCGCGCCAGTCATGAGTCCTGGCATGGCCCAAGTAGGGGCATAACGTTGGCGACAGTGCAAAAGCTATTGCAAGGAGAGTTGGAGCAACTACTGGAGGTCTCGGAGGGCGATGCGCTTCCCGAGTTTACGGCGGAAGAAAGGGAGGCGTTTGTCGCTTTAGCGCTATCGGGTCTCATTGATTCAAGCGTGGCTGACAATGGTGCAGGGCGAAAGGCGAAGTACGAGATTTACACGCATCAGGCGGCAATGCTGAAGCGCGGTGTATGCGAAGGACAGCCAGGAGTCGTGACTTCTGGAACAGGGTCAGGCAAGACGGAATCCTTTCTGTTGCCAATCCTGGCATCCCTTGCAAAAGAAGCCATGACCTGGCCTGTGCCAGCAGCCGATTACATGTTTCGAAGATGGTGGCAGGAAGGTGCTGACCGGGAACCCATGGAGCGGCTAATCCAAAAAAACGGTTTTCCGACGAAGACTAATCCGTTACTGACGCCTTTTGTTCCACACCGTGAAGGTGAAGATGCTAAAAGGCCTGCGGCAGTGCGGGCGTTGATCTTGTACCCGATGAACGCGCTTGTCGAAGATCAGCTCGTAAGGTTGCGCAGGGCACTCGATTCGAGTGACGCTCGAAATGTCATGGATGAGCGATTTAGTAACAACCGTATCTTTTTTGGACGTTATACGTCGGCTACTCCTGTTACGGGATTCGATATTCATCCTCGACTTGCTTACCTAACAAAAGAAGAATCCCAAGATCAGGAGATAGGTAATAAAAGAAAAAGGAAACTAGAGAAGCTATTTGAGCAGATGAAAAACTTGCAGACTGGTCAGCGCCAAGCGGAGGCGCAAGCGCTGGAGGAGTTAAGGGCCGAACTAGTCAAGAAGGAAGGGCTGGGACAGGCGATTGACCCATCTCTTCACGAAGCGCTTCCATTGCTTCATCCTTTTCCGGTGGCGCTTTTTTAACAAAGCTGCCCAAAGCAACCGTTTGCATAACCCCACCGTTCTCTTTTAAAGCTAGCAACTGTTCGTCGTCCAGGTTACGGGAGACGTCGCAGAGGGCGCGGCAGCTCGAATGCGACGCGATCACCGGCGCTTTTGAAAGTTTCACCGCATCGAGCATCGCTTTTTTGGAAATGTGCGAAACGTCCACCATGATACCCAACCGGTTCATTTCTGAGATCACCTGCTTACCAAACTCGCTGACACCGTTGTGTTCGGATTCGCTGTCACCCAGACTCTCCCGGGGATTTGCAGAATCACAGATGTCGTTATGGCCATTATGTGCCAAAGTGATGTAGCGGGCGCCAAGTTCATGATATTTTTTAAGCAGGCTCAAATCTTTGCCAATAACGTAGCCGTTCTCAATCCCAATGCAGGCCACGAGCTTACCACTTTTTTGAATTCGTTCCACATCATCGGCAGTATAGGCCAACTCAATTTTATCGGGATACATCTCCTTGCACATGCGGTGAATGGCGTCGAACTTTATCATTGCATCCGCTTTGGCTTTCTCATAGTTCTCGGGGGTCCTTTTCGTTTGGCCGACATAGACAATAAAAAATCCCACATCCAGGCCGCCTTCCTGCATTTTAGGAATATCTACCTTGCGGTCAGCTCTAACACCGGGATCTACTTCTTCAGTAGCAAAATTAGACGGAATGTCGTCGTGGGTATCGATGGTCAACACACGTTCATGAATCTCTTTGGCCATTGCAATTATTTTTTCTTCAGTCATACTTTTTTCACATGACAAATTAATCAAAACAGAAATTGATACAAAACAGAAAAATAGATTTTTTCTTTCCATAAATTCCCTCGTTTAGGTTGGTTGAATGTTTAGGATAAAACAAAATATTTTACATTTCCGGGTAAGAATTCTAGAAGAATATGCTAAAAAGTTCATAGATTGTCAAGGATGATTTAAAAAAGATGGGACTGTCTCAAAAACAAAAAGGATCGTCTTTGCGAGCGTTTCAAAGCGAAGCAATCTCCTTCTTGGTAACTATGAGATTGCTTCATCCCGCAAAAAAACGCGGGATTCGCAAAGACCTCTTTGAAATTTGAGAAAATTAATTTTGTTCTTTCTAATCATATGTTTTATTAGAATTTTTTTTGTTGCAAAACACTATTTCAGCACGATTAGGTTTTGTCGATACCTATAAAAAGATGCTTTAAAAATATTGACACTTAGAATACAAGTACGTATTTTCCTCACTTAAAATAGCTCAAAGGACTTCAAATAATGGAAACAACGAGCCCGATCTTCAAGAGGCTGAGCCAGGACAAATCAAAGCGTGAGATTGCATATTTTACGATGGAAGTTGCTTTGGAAAACGATATCCCATCGTTTAGCGGCGGTTTGGGAGTATTGGCCGGTGACACCCTGCGTTCGGCTGCTGATTTGGGAATCCCGATGGTCGGTGTCACCTTGCTGCAGCAGTACGGCTACTTTCACCAGGCGCTTGACGATTCCGGCAATCAAATGGAAACCGAAGTCAAATGGCATCCCGATCTCAAGTTAACCCTACTGCCTAATTATACGGAAATAAAAATTGAAAATCGTACCGTTCGAGTGCAGGTTTGGGAATATGAGATAGTCGGCAAATACGGGTATGTAGTTCCGGTCTATTTCCTTGACGTCAATACCCCCGAGAACTCGGAGCAAGACCGTGAGCTCAATAAACAACTTTATGGGGGCGGGCAATATATTCGCCTTTGTCAGGAAATCATTTTGGGAATCGGCGGAATTCGCATGCTGCGAGATCTGGGCTTTCGGGATATTGATAGGTACCATCTCAATGAGGGCCACGCAAGTTTGCTAGCTTTAGAGCTTATTCGGGAAAGCGGGTACAGCTCTTATGACAAGGTTAAACAAGGTTGTGTTTTTACCACTCACACGCCGGTTCCGGCGGGACACGATGTATTCGAATTCGATTTAGTGAAACAGGTTATGAGCCCGGTTTATATCGATTATCTGCGGGATATCCTCGAAGGCGAAAACCCGGTGAACCTGACCACAATTTCTCTAAAACTGAGCCGGTTTGTGAACGGTGTATCGGCGAAGCACGGCGAGATTTCCAGGAACATGTTCAAGAATCCTGCCATCGAAGCGATCACCAACGGTGTGCATTCCGCAACCTGGACGTCGCAGAGTTTTAAGAAGCTGTTTTATCAGTACATTCCCGGGTGGGATATTGATCCGTCTCATTTTGTTCAGGCAATGTTTATCCCGGATGAGGAAATATGGAAGGCCCACATGGCGGCAAAGGGCAAACTTCTAAGCCTGGTGGAGAGTGAAACCGGCATTCGCATGGACTTAAACCGTTTGACCGTCGGCTTCGCCCGAAGAGCCGCTGCTTACAAGCGGGCCGACCTCATTTTTTCTGATTTAGACCGGTTGATTGAAATTGCCGGTGACAAAGTTCAGTTCGTTTTTGCCGGAAAGGCCCATCCGAAAGATAGTGAGGGTAAGCAGGTTATCAAGAATGTTTTTGCTGCCATGAAACAGCTGAAGGGCAAAATTGCTGTTGCCTACATTGAAAACTACGATATGCATTCAGGGGGTGTTCTGACTGCCGGAGTGGACGTTTGGCTCAACAACCCGCAGCGGCCCCGGGAAGCCTCGGGAACCAGCGGTATGAAGTCAGCTCACAATGGCGTGCTCAATTTCAGTGTGCTGGATGGCTGGTGGATCGAAGCTTGTGTCGAAGGAGTCACGGGTTGGGCTATTGGACCGGAGCCCAATGAACACAATCTGACCGATTTTGATGAACGACTCGATATCGATGATTTGTACCAAAAGCTTGAGAAAATAATTATCCCGTTGTATTATGAAGACCGGCCAAAATGGATCCGGATGATGAAAAATACAATCGCATTAAATGCCACTTATTTTAACACGCACCGGATGGTCAAAGAATATGCACTTAAGGCTTACCACGTTTCGCCTTTGTTTCAATAGGTTTTGAGAACTTGTAGAGCGTTTTTGAAATAACGTTGCAAGGTGGGTAAAAGTGTTTTCGTGTTTGTGTGTTCGAGTGTTCAGGTGCTAATATTTTGAATTAATCAACTTAATAAATACGTAAATACTTTAACACCTGAACACCCTAACACTGTATATTGCCCGGTTGTTTAGGAATCATTATAATAGAGCCTAAATGTCTGTTTCTCCCGAACCCTTTCGAAATACACTGGCAAAATTCTGCACGGGCGTTACTATCGTCACCACAAAAAATCAAGAAGGGATGCATGGTTTAACTGTCAACGCTTTCACTTCTGTTTCTCTCGACCCGCCGCTGATTTTGGTTTGCATTCAGAAAAACGGTTTGAGTCATTCGTCTCTTTGCGAGTGTGAGACTTTCGTGGTAAATATTCTCAGTATAGAGCAAAAAGAGCTTTCCGACCGTTTTGCCAATCCGGCCATGGACAGTGAGGATCGCTTCCGGGATTTGAGTTTTCGGGTTTCTGAAAATGGCGTCCCTATTTTGGCGGATAATTTAGGACACCTGGAATGCCGCGTAGTGAATCAGTTTGAGGGCGGCGACCACACCATTTTTATCGGTCAGGTCGAGAATGGAGATTTCTCCGAAGGTAAACAACCGCTGTTGTTTTATGAGAGCCGGTATTCTTACATTAAATGAAACGCATCTTGACGACATGTTTCTTAATTCTCATCTACTTCTTTAAAACCTCTTCTTTAGCTCCCGACAAATGAATGGCATTCAGTAGCAGCTTGAACGTTCCATGGGTTTGGGCGCGATTCTGGGCCCGGAATCCTAACAAGACCACTCGTCCTTTTCCCATGGGAATATCGAGAGCAGCAACAAGTCCACGAATTTTCTCATCGCCTAAAATCCAGCCGCTCAATAGTGGATTGCGATCCGGATAATGTGCGATTACTCCGGTACGTTTGGTCCAGTGAAACGGCCGGAAGGTTGGGCTTTTTGCGAAGAGTGCTGCAGCCTTTTTCGGCATGCCGTAGGCAATCGGTTCGGTATTGTCCACAACGATCTCCAGCAAAGATCCCGGACAAAAGAAGGCGGTTTCCTTCACATTTTTGAGTACATTTTCTACAGGCAGACCAAACTGCTCGATGACTAAATCGCAAGCACTATCTAGAACAATCAGGGTGCCGCCTTTAGTGACAAATTCTTTTAATTTCTCAACTCCTTCACTTCCAATTCCGTGTTGATATTCCTTCGGGACCTGTGGGGAGTAAATATCCGGCTTGGTTATTTTTAGGCCATTGATAATTTTTTGCGGTTCCATATCCGGCAGGATAATCGCATCGAAGGCCCGTTTCAAACCACCATTCTTTATTTTAGTGTTATCAATGGGCACGAATGGAAATTCAAATTTTTCCAGAATGAACCGGGTCCATCCTTCATCTATGTTGGCAGTCCAGGGTTGGTAAATGCCCAACTTAACCGGTTTTAAACGATAGGCAACCTGCCCTTGTAGACTTTTGCCCGTTTGTTTAATTTCTAAAGATAATTGTTCTACCAGGCGCTGCATTTTTTCAGTTTTCATTTCCTTGGCGGGCACGTAGATGGTGCCGGGTTCCCAATGCTGTTCGTCAATATCGATCGCATTTTTCAACCAGTAGACTTTCTTGCCGTCTTTTAGCAAACGATTTACCAGGTTAAAACTTCGATTGGTTTTGTGGCTGATTAAGTAGTTAGCTTTCTCCTGTTCTAATTTTGGCTGAGGAAAGGGAATTGATTTTAGTTTGGTTAAATCCGTTTCAAACGATTCATCGACCTGAACTGTTTTGACGCCCATCATTAATGGAAGCGTCCAGCCCGCCAAATCGTAGGGCCGAATGGGAGGCCCGCTAGCAGTTTTTCTCAAATCAGGGTACTTTTGCGGCTCCAACAGGTCTTTAATATAAGGACGAAATGGCTGTGAAAGTAAGATAACGAAATCACCTTTTTGAACTCTTAGATTTCCGGCAAAGAAATCGGTGGTTGCCTCCTGGATCTCAACACCGCCTTGCCTGAGAACGTTGAGCATCTGCAGTGCAGTGATCGAATCATGCTGTTGGCGCGGAATAATAAAAGCGAAGGGAGCTTCGGACCGCCCCTTTTCGATTGCATCCTTGTTCATTTTGCAGAAGTTGTAGATGATTGTTTCTTTTTCCTGCGCAGCAAGATCTAAAAGCGAAAGTGTAATCGCTATTTCGTAATTGATGATATCTCTCAACCGCCACCAACCCCCAGGCCAGGGGTCAATGAAATTCATCTGTTGCTTGTAGTCAAACAAACCGGGATCGCGGCCTTTTAAACTGCCTTTTGGGAAATAAAGGGGAGTTGCAATTTGGGCGCCGGCAACTTCGGAGAGAATGCCCAACATGTTATGCCACCAGGGCGTCATGACCGATGTTCCCTGCCACCAGGCGGTATAAAATGCATCCGTCACAATTCCACGAAAGTTTTGGGCCTGCAGGTCGCTGGCGATATGTTTGCCAAACTTGTTCATCTGGACATACACGAGAGGATGCACGTTGGGGTTCAATGGATCTGCATACGGAGGCAAAAATAAGCGGGCGCCCTGAGCTCTCATTTGGTGCTGGTCATAAATAATTTGCGGAAACCAGTTTTGATACATTTCTTTCGAGACCAAGCGGGTTTCAACCAGATTCATCATGAACCAATCGCGGTTGTTATCGTGTCCGGCATAATGATGGTACAAATATGGAAGCCGGCTTCCCTCGTGAGGCGTATCCACATATTTGTGGTACCAGTTGACAACTAAATTCATTCCGTCAGGATTCATGGATGGAATCAGCAGAATGATCACGTTGTCCAAAATTCGCTTTATTCTGGGAGAGTTTTCCGTGGCCAGCTTGTAGGCCAGCTCGATCGATTCCTGGCTGGAGGCGATTTCGGTAGAATGAATATTGAGAGTAATCATGACGAAGACTTTGTTCTGCCGTGCCAGTTCGCGAGCATCGTCGTCAGTGAGATGATGTGGGCTCGCCGCCTGTTTTTGCAAATTCTGGTATTTGGCAAGATTCATTAAGTTCATTGGTGAAGAAATAAAAGCCATGATGAAGGGATTTCCGAGGGTGGATTCACCTAAATTCTGCACTGAAACCCGCTCTGATTTCTCGTGTAAAATTCCTAAATAATTCACCACAGTTTCCCAGCCAAAGAGTTTTTTGTCTGCACCAACTTTAAATCCAACGAATTCTTCCGGAGTCGGAATACGGCCGTCGGGGATTGCAGTCTTAATTTGGGTGAAATTTAAAAGAAGAAACAGAAAAAGAAATGAGTGTTTAGGGTATCGCATTTTCGTTGAACGAAGCCTTTAATCAAAGGTTAAGCAGTTGAAATTTGCTTTTACCCGCGGGGTAAATTCTAACGGCCTCTTTTCGTTTTTTTAACGAGACGACCGCCATCAAAAGCAGAAGACCATTGAAAAGAACCCCAACCGAAAGCACAATCCAGCCCGGGATGATATGAAAAATAGCGGCGCGTTCAATAATTACTGAAAAGGAAAACTCTTCTAACGGCGTTGGGTGAATTGAGACTTTGGTAACCCAGCAGGAACCCAATACCAGGAAGATCCAGCTATAGTTCCTTCGCAAACGGCGTCCAAATGCTTCTGTAAAGGTCATTTTAAATTGTGAGTGTTGCATTTCTTCACTTAGAAGTTCGCGCCAGTTTTGTTGCAGCGGTTCAAGCCCGGGAGAAATAATTGGCGCAAAGAAATTTTCATTCAGCAAGGCAACACGCCAGCGCCAGAGGTCAAAATATTTGTATCGCCGGGCTTCAATAATTAAAAAAAACAAAACAAAAATCGTCGCAAGAATGAGTGCAAAGTGTGGAATTTTTTCACTGCCAAAGCTAAATGAGAGAAATGCTGCAGTCGTTATAATGGCCCAATTGGTCGTCACATCCAGGCGAGTGCGCCAGACATTAGCCCGGCTTACCTCACCGCGATAATAATGGGAAATCGCCGTGATAAATTCTGTATTATTGAGTTCGATTTTTGGCGGCGCCTTGTCGTCCACTATGGTCTCCTAAAATAAAAGAAAATTAAATTTTGATTATGGTGTCTTTTTAGAGCCGCTCCGGCTCCTCGCCCCGTGGGATAAGTACCTCTTGTTTAACAAAAATTTACCTCCCCTGACTATCCAACGGGGCGAGGGAGCCTGCTCGGGCTTCGTGCGCCTCCTCGATAGGTGGCGCTGCGCGCATAATTAGTGTCGCCTCCTGCGTCGGCATTCCTGTGGGGTCGCCCTCCGCAAAATCATTTACTGCCAAACCCGAAGTGTGGCCACTTCGGCTACTACTGGTTTTTCACTTTAGCCTCTATTTCGGCAATCGATTTCTCCCTGATCTTCTTAAACGGGTCGCCGTCATGCCACTCGGGCATGGTTGGTTTATTCGCCAAATAAAGTCCGGTTTTGAGAGCAAACTGTGCGACCTGAGCGGTGCCTTCAAGACTCCAGGAAGGGTCGTACTCATCTTCCACGCCGTGGTAGCGATTTTTGATATAATCATCCAACAGCTTTTGACCCCAGCCTTCCGGCTTGCCAACGAATTTTAGTCCGCCATCGAGATAAACGGCTGGCACTCCTGCCTTCACCAGGCTAAATTGATCCGAGCGGAAAAAGAACCCTTGTTCAGGCATAGGATCCGGCGAAATTTCCATGTTCATCTCCATTGCAACCCGCTTGACGACATCCATAATTGTCGACCTGTCTGCCCCCAGGGGAATGATATTCCTGGTTTTGCCCCAGACATTCACGGCATCAATATTTATGTTAGCTGCTGTTTTGGCCAGGGGAATGACCGGGCTTTGGGCGTAAAACTGCGAACCCAGGAGTCCGGATTCTTCGGCGGTTACCGCAGCAAACAAGATTGTTCGTTTTGGTTTAAACGAAATTTCGGAAAAAGCCCGTGCAATTTCAATCAGCGCTGCGGTACCGGAAGCATTATCAAAAGCGCCGTTAAAAATTCCGTCCCCGGATTGAGAATCGTTTTTACCCAGGTGATCGTAGTGACTGGTATAAAGGATGCATTCCTCTTTTAGAGCCGGATCACTGCCCAAGAATTTCCCGATCACATTTGGCGATTCAATTGTACGAAATTGGTTGCTGACTGAAGCGTTGACTCTTATCGGCAGCTCGATGGGATGAAATGATGCGGAGTTTGCCTGCGAAATGAGCTCGTCTAAATCAAAACCTACGGCGCTTAGAACTTCTTCAGCTTTTTCCTGGGTAATCCAGCCTCGAAAGGCCAGCTGCTTAGCACCGGCCTGGCTTCTGACAAAAAATTGCTCCCTGCTTCGTGAATTTTGAACTACGTTCCAGCCGTAGCCGGCTAACGGAGTTGTGTGAATTAAAATCACGCCATCTGCGCCTTTTCGCGCGGCTTCCTCATATTTATAAGTCCATCGACCGTAGTAAGTTAATGCTTTGCCACCGAAGAACTTCTCATTTTCGGATTGTGGTTCATTGACAAGTATGAGCAGAACTTTTCCGGTGACGTCCATGTTGGCATAATCATTCCAGTTGAATTCCGAAGCATCGACACCGTAGCCCATGAAAACCAATTGTTTATTTCGAATCGAAACAGAAGGCTGTTCAATTTTTGTTACGCCTACGAAATCGGTCCCAGGATTTAACCGCCAGGTTCTGCCTGCTCCACTCAAAGTCAGTATTGGGGTATGTTTCGCACCGATGAGCTGGACATTTTGAAAATAGCTGGAATCCCCAACGGCTGGCAGCAGTCCGGCTTCTTCGAACTGTGAAGCGATGTATTTCGCTGCCAGCTCACCGCCTCTGCTGCCCGGGGCACGACCTTCCATGATATCATCTGAAAGGATTTTAAGGTGAGCTCTGATTCTCTCCGGTTTAACAGCGCCATCGAGCTTGCCGATGGCTTCGGGAGAAGTGCAGTTTAAATTTAACAGCAGCGAGACTAAAACCGGCAATAATGAGAAAAGTAAATTCGTTCGCAGCGATTTCAAAGATTTCCCCTCTTGTGAAATAATAATTTAACTTGCATTCATCACAAATCCTGGTTTTCCGGTAAGTTATTTTCCCACCTGCCCGGAATTTGAGTTTGACAATTATAACATTCGCCGTTTACAATTTGATTTTGCAGAATTTGAAATCCAAATCTGGTAATCAGTTCGACTCTGCAGTTTGGACAGAATGTGTTTTCATATTTACCAACCCTTCCGGGAAGGTTGCCGGCATAAACGTAGTTCAATCCGGTTTCATAGCCAATCTCCGCCGCCCGAATTAAAGTCTCAACAGGGGTGTTATCCGAATCTTGCATTTTGTAATCCTGGTGAAATGCGGTGACATGCCAGGGGATGTCAGGCGAGATTTCAGCCAGAAATTTGGCCATGGATTTGAGTTCATCGTTCGAATCGTTGAACCCGGGGATGAGCAACGAAACGATCTCCAGCCAGAATCCTTTTTCATAGACCATTTCAATGGAATCAAGAACATGCTGAAGGACGCCGCCCAATTTGCGGTAATTTTTATCAGTAAATGATTTTAAATCAATTTTATACAGATCGGTGTGTGGCCGGATATAATCGAGCACCTCAGGTGTTGCGTTGCCATTGGAAACGTAGCCGGTCGTGAACCCTTCTTTCTTAGCTTCTTTGAAAATTTTGACTGCCCATTCACTGGTGATGAGCGGTTCGTTGTAGCTGCTGACGATTAGCTTTGCCTGATACTGCTTCCCCAAAATGATCAAATCGACTGGCTGGACCTCCTGAGGCGGGGCCACGGCCTTCGGATCGCGCAGAGCTTGAGAAGTTACCCAATTCTGGCAATAGGCGCAGTGGAAATCGCAGCCAAGCATGCCAAAGGTGACCGCTAATGAACCGGGAAAGACATGAAAGAAAGGTTTTTTTTCGGTAGGATCACACTGAACGCCGGCGGCGTAATTTGCTGGTACGTAGAGTTTACCACCTTCATTGAATCGCACCCGGCAAATGCCGTCGCGTCCATCTTTAATTAAGCAGCGATGGCCGCAGGCGTAACATGTTAAACTGTTGTCTGTGTGAACTTCATACAACTCACCCTCCATGGTTTGAGTTTTCAGAATTTGTTTGAGTGGTGGGGCTTCAGCCATCTGGCTTACCCTCGTGGCTAAACTAATTTACAACCTTGGCGTGTGCGCGAATCCCGTTATTTGGAGGACTGAAATTAGTTTCAATTAATTGTCTTAGCCCGCGTCGAAGTCTTTCCGGGCTGATTGCAATAACTTCGCAGCATTTTTCAAATGAGAAGATGTATTCAGTATTTTTTTCTTCATAGAGCCAAAATTTGGCGCTCTTGCAGTTTTTCTCGAGCTGGCTTAACTCGTGATCCTGGCCTTTGGATTTTAGTCTATGAATTTTAGTCGGATTATTCCCGTCAAGGTAATCCTTAACTGCTCGTAATACTACAGAAACAATGAGTTTGCGGTCTGTAACATTATTTCCTCTTCGATTCATTTCGTCCCTCTCAAATGATTGAACAGTTAAATTTGAATTCAGCTTATCAAGGGGGGATAATGGTATGTTGGATTTATATAGAACTTGCTCAAATTTTCAAGTAAACTTCCCTGAACTGCTTTAATTTTGTTAAATATAATAAAAATTAAGGCATAAATCAAGTTAAAAATTTGAATGGGCTGTAACTTCTCGCTTGGATAAAGGTAGTTTTGAGTAGTGCCGGCGCACATTTTGGGAGAGATTTTGCTTAATTAGTTTATTATTTCCTTAAATTACAGCGTTCAAGCTTCTTGCAATAGACTAGAACAGGGCAGCTCAACCCATGTAAGCACCCCCGCCTTAGACATTCTTTTGAGGGCGATCAGACTCCATGCTCCAACGTTTTTAGTGAGTGAATTTACTCTTCATTTTTACGATACTTCTGCCAAAGCCTCTCTAACCTCTCCTTGATTTGCTTTTCAACCCCGTTTTCGGTTGGATGATAGTAAATTCGGTTAAGTAATTCCTCAGGTAAGTAAGCTTGATTAACAAAATTATCATCATGATCATGTGGATAAAGATACCCTTCTGAGTACCCCTCTTTTTTCATCAACTTAGTAGGGGCATTTCTCAAATGCATCGGCACCGAGCCAACCGGATTCATTTGAATGTCTTTGCGGGCGGCACCAATGGCTTTGTAAGAAGCATTGCTTTTCGGAGCTGAGGCAAGATAAGTGGTTGCTTGCGCCAGCACCAGTTGTCCCTCCGGCATACCAATGTAAGTGACAGCCGTAAATGTAGAAGTGGCCACAACCAGCGCCTGCGGGTCGGCATTGCCGATATCTTCCGAGGCGAGGATAATCAATCGCCGGGCAATGAACTTCGGGTCTTCGCCGGCTTCAATCATGCGGGCAAGCCAATAGAGCGCCGCATTCGGGTCCGAACCGCGAACACTTTTGATAAACGCAGAGATGACATCGTAGTGGTATTCGCCTTTCTTGTCATACATCGTGGTCTTTGTTTGCAATGCCTCTTTGATAATTTTTTCCGTGACCTTTACCGTCTCAGTTTCAGATTTCTTGGCCAATCTTGTGGTCAGTTCCAATGCATTCAAGGCACTGCGGGCGTCACCCCCGGAAAGATTTATCAAGAGTTTGTCGGCGTTGTTTTCAAACTCGATTTTCTCTTTGCCCAATAGCTCATCTTTGGATAACGCTGACTTTACAATCACTTCAAGTTCTTCAAAAACTAAAGGGTTCATCCGGTAAACCCGGCAGCGGGAAAGCAGCGGCGCGTTCACTTCAAAAGACGGATTTTCAGTCGTCGCACCAATGAGCAAAACCGTGCCATCCTCGACGCTGTGCAGCAATGCATCTTGCTGGGCTTTGTTAAAGCGGTGAATTTCATCGATGAACAGAATGGTACGCTTGGCCAGTTTGCGATTGACTCTGGCCTTTTCCAAGACTTTGCGGATGTCTGCAACTCCGGCTGTCACCGCGCTCATCTGATAAAAATCAGATGTGGTTTCGCTGGCGATGATTTCTGCCAACGTTGTTTTGCCCACACCCGGTGGTCCCCAAAAGATCATGGAAACCAACTCATCGCTTTCGATGGCTTTGCGCAGAACTTTATCTTCACCCACCAGGTGTTCCTGCCCCACAAAATCCGCTAGTGATTTCGGGCGCATGCGATCGGCAAGCGGCGTGGATTTGGAGATTTCTTTTTGAGCTTCCTGGTCGAAGAGTTCCATGGGGTCTTTCGATTATCTTATCTTTTGATCATTTTCCCATAATCATCGTGAGTTCCAATCCAGACCCATATAAAATCTGAACCGTCCTCAATGGCAAGTGCCCTATGATTTAAAGTGGCTCTGACTGACCAAAGCTTACCAACTTTCTTGAAATGAAGTGATGGGTGTCTGGAATTATTTTTAAGGAGTTCAAAATTCTGCTTTGCTATATTTTGTACAGGCGGGGGAAGTTTCTCAAAGCATTTCCAAAAGCGATTCGATGTTCGATGCATTTAGAGTTCCTTGAGTTTTCCTTTCTCTTTTTCCTCGAAGGCTTCCTTAATTAAGAAATCTAATTTTCCAGATTCCGAATCATCCTTGAATTCGCTATCCCACTTCTGCCAATCCTTTTCTGAAAACCATTTTCTTAACCGGGCGTAATCGCTTTCCGGAAGTTCATCAATGGCGGCTTTAATTTCATCTACTGACATTTTACAACTCCTTCCAAAATCAAAGTAATTGCATCGGCAAGGTTTTTTTTACACTCTTCAGGCGTTTTGCCCTGCCCATTAGAGCCTGGAATCTCAGAACAGTGTGCGATATACCAATCTTCATCTTTTTCAATAATAGCTGTGAATTGATTTTGCATTTGGAATCTCACTAAGATTTATGCATTTAAAGGTAAATGAATCACAAACAAAAAGCAAGGTTTTCTCGGCAACATATTTCCTCGCTTTTAAATTTCAATCAAATTACCTTCACAAAGTTCGTCTTTTTTTCAATTCATCCTGTATCTAATCATAGACTCTATAGAACTCGGGCATGGAAAAAAGTACAGATAAAGAGCTGATGAATTTAGTTTTGAAAAAAAACAGTCACGCTTTCAAAATTTTGTACCAACGGTATGAGTTGGCGATTTTTAATTTTATTTTTAAATACACCAGCAGTAGAGAAATCGCGCAGGATTTGCTGCAGGAGACATTTACGCGGGTCTGGTTTGCGGCGCATTTGTTTGATTATGAAGGCGGAAATTTTAGAGGCTGGCTTTACACCATCGCCTTGAATACAACCAGAAATGAGATGTCAAAAAAGCGCTACACTTATCAATATCTCGATGTCTCCGAAATTAAAGGTGAACAGGAACCGGCCCACCCCGAGGCTGAGCAACCGGATTCTAAAATGGAGAATTTAGATCTCAAAGAAAAAATTGAACAGGCCTTGGAAAACCTGAAACCGCATTTTCGCGAGATTATCATTTTGAAGCATTTTCAACAGCTGAAATTCAGAGAGATTGCCGAGATCACCAAAACACCCGAAAGCACACTTAAAGCCAGATTTCATCGAGGAATCGAGCAGTTAAGAAAACACTTAGACCGGATGGAGTTTTCAGATGCAGCATAACAAAAATTCTTTGCTGAAACTATTTTACAAGGAAGCTTCGCCGCAAGAAGAGTCAGAGCTGCGAAAACATCTCACCACCTGTAAGGAGTGCCAAAAGTACATGCAGTTTTTGAACCGAATGGGGGCGACTTTAGACAAGCTGCCCGAGGAACGTCCCTTGCCAAACACCTTTGAGAGAATCATGGAAAATATTCCGGTAAAGCAGCCGAGGACTGCATTTGCGCGACCGACAATTTCTGCGGCGCCTTTTTTCAAAATTGCTTTTTCAATGGTGTTTATTGTGCTGCTTATTTATTTCGTGCAGAGTAAAATCAGTTTGCTGCCAATTTGGGACTCTTTGCAGAAATTCTGGCTGGTTGACGCCATCGGCAGCTTTGGTTTGATGATGCTCATTTTCTTTATAGTGGGAACTTTCATTACCCTTTCACTAGCGCCTATTCTGTACTTCGATATAAACAGGAAAGCATTACGTCTTTGACTTTTAACTTATAAATTCTGGAGAGAAACATGAACAAGAAAAAACTTATTCGAAAAATCGCTTTACCGGCCGCTATCGTATTCGTTGCTTCGATGATATGCAGCTTTTCGCTTTTTCTGTATGTGGATTCGCTTTATGAAAAACGGGCCGAGGAGTTGAATGCACACATTGGCGAATTGACCGATCGAAACCAAAAATATTTGCAGGACATAACACAAGCAGTCCAGGAGATCGCAGAACAAGTGCCGACGACAGATCTTGCGAGTACACAGCTCATTCAGGAGTTGCAGTCCGGGTTTTTGAGGGAACATCAAATGACAGATCGCGCAAAGAAATATCTTTGGATGATCGACACATCCGGTGAATTCGTCTTTGGCGCCCCGGCAGCCGTTTTTGTGCGTCTGAATTCTGCCTTTGACCAACAAAAAGAGGTGCTCACAAATGCCGGTCTGTTCAGAAGCAGAAATGATTTCCTAACCAAATTGGTTGACCGTCACCACAAGATCAACTTTACTAATCTTGATTTAAATTCTTTGAAAAAGCAATTGGGCCTGGAAAAATCGGATATCCTAATTTCCGTTCCCGGTTACAGAGAAGATAGTTGGTATTACTCGAGGGAAAGGGCACACTTGTTGACCAGCCCCCTGACAAACCAGTCCGGAACCGTTTTGGGAACTCTGTTCCTAAAGATCGACGATTCTGTGAACCATAAATTGTACTATAGCAAGTTCCAGGTGCAACACGAAAGTGCGGCATCTACTCTGGCACCGGCTTTTTCCTTTTTTGCTTTTCTTGCCGGATTGTTTCTCTGGTTTCTTTTGCCGACCTGGGTCTACATCGATGCCCAGCAGCGCGACATCAGAAACCCGGGCATCTGGGCGTTTATCACGCTCATTTCTCTTATATTCGGTTTGGCTATTTATTTGATTACGCGGCCGTCTGCCATGAAATCATTCCACTGTCCGCAGTGTGAGAATGAAGTAAATGGAGGGGCGTTTTGCCCGCATTGCGGCTTCGATTTATCCAGCACGATGTGTCCCCAGTGCCAGTACCCAATTAAGCCTGAGTGGTCTTTTTGTCCAAGCTGCCGGACGCAGCTCAAGGAAAAAGTGGAATTGGAAACTGAAAAAAAACAGGCGGTTGAAAAAAAGAAGAGTGAAAAAGAAACTTCTTAAAACTTAAAAGATTTCACGCAAAGGCGCAAAGTAACGCGAAGAAAAAATTTATAAAAACTATGCATCTCTGCGCCCCTTCGGCGCTGCTCAGGACATGCTTTGCGCTTTTGCGTGTGATCTCTGAATATGCTGAACTGGTTTTTTTATTCATCCTCTTGTCCATCCTTTTTATCCGGTAATTTCTTAGACAGTCTCAAATCTTGATGCGACTCCACCGCTCTTTATGCCAAATAAACGTAAATATTGACGTCCGTAATAGCACCATAAAAAAACCATTGAGAAACATTCCGAAAAGGCCATATCCTAAATAAACACCCCAGAACCAATTAAGAGGAAGCGAGAGGCACCACTGAATCAAAAGAGAATTAATCATGACGATTTTTGTGGCGCCGGCACCGATCAGAGCAAAACTTAATATCATGCCGAAAGCCTCTATCCACATAAACAGGCCAATAATTCGCAGAGGACTCGCTGCGATGCTTATGGTACTCGCATCCGGGATAAACAAACCGACAATAGTTTCAGCAAACGGGACCACGCAAAGAGAAAAGAGAAGCAGCGCCCCGGCTCCGAAGCGGGCCACTTCCCAACCCCATTTCTTGGCATCAGCGGGCTCTTTTCGTCCCAACGCCTGACTTACAAGTGTCAAAGCCGCGCTGCCAATCCCCATCGCAGGCAACAGGGCCACGAGCATGATATTTAGAATGACATTAAATGCAGCCAGGTTTTTTGTGCCGAGCAAGCCAACAATGGCAAAAAAGACCACCAACCCCAGAAACATAAAAAAATGACGAATGCTTTCCGGGAGGGAAACCCTGATCAGGGTTTGGAGTCTTTGTTTATCAGGCAGCCCATGGAGAAACCCATTCTTGCGGGCATATCTCAGGCCTAAACCGAGGTTGGTAAGGACACCGGAAAAAATGGCAATCGTCGTGGCGAGTCCCGCTCCCGCCGTTTCGAGTCTGGGAAACCCTAAATTTCCAAAGATCAGCAGGTAGTTAAAAAAAACATTCACGACCATGGCAACCAAAACCGTAAGCAGCGAGAACTTCGGCTTACTAATACCATTCCAGTAACCCCGGAAGGAAATATTGACGCCAACGAATATCATGGAAGGAATTCTCGGCCTCAGGTAAGCAAGCCCTTTTTCAGTCACTGCCGGGTCTTGACTCACCAGAGGAAAGAGATAGGGCAGGATTAAATAACCGATGACGGCGAGGACCAATCCAACACAGCTTGAAATCAAAATCCCCGCGTTGAGGTCATGGCCCGTTAAATCAGGATTTCCCTCGCCGATTCGCCTTGCCACCAAAGCTTGCACGCCGGCGCTTACGCCCATTGCAAGAGACATGATTAACAGAAAAAGGAAAGTACCGACTCCCACACTTGCTAATGCAGCGTCCCCCAATCGCCCGACCATGGCCGTATCGATGAGACTCATGATGTTTTGAGCCAGCATGCCACCGACAATCGGTAGGGAGAGTCCGACGATTTTTTTGAGGCGAGATTTTTCGATCAGCACGGATTCTCGTATCATTGTAGGCTAATTAAAAATTTATTAATGAATTTTACTTAGGAAACAAAGGGCTTTTAGATTTTGGTTCAATCAAAAGGCGGGAATTCCCCAATATAGAAGAACTAAAATTCTTGAGGTTTGAAAAGAAAATCACTTCAAACCCACCTCACATCCGACGTAATTGCTTCAGCTTTTCCAAAGCCTTCCCGTTTGGCCCGGGAACCTTATTGAGGACCTCTCTAACCTTAGCCATAATCCGTCCGTTCTGATCCCTGAAGCGCTTGCCCATAAACATACTTTTAATATCGCCTAGAATCGCGTACATGCACGGCACGAGGAACAGCGTTAAAATCGTGCCGATGCTCAAGCCCCAGACCATAACATTTGCCAGGGGACTCCAAATGTCCGACTTACCGCCGATGCCGATCGCCATTGGCATCAGGCCAAATACTGTGGTGATGGTGGTCAATAGGATTGGCCGCAGGCGCAACTTTCCCGCGCTCAGAATCGAGCGCCAGCGGCGCATTTTTTGATCTCGCGCCTCATTGATGAAGCTGATGAGCACCAGCGAATCATTTACGGCTACACCCGCCAGCGCCACCAAACCGTACATATTATTTATGTTGAATGGGCTTTGGATAATCAGCAAGCCGATGGTGGCGCCCCAAAACGCAAAGATGATCGCCATAAAAATGATCACCGGTTGGATATAGGACTTGAACTGCCCGGCCAGAATGATGTACATAAGCATCAATCCGATGCCGAAGAGCTGGAAAAGCTGACCAAAGGCATCCTGAAATTCTGAGAACTGTCCGCGAAACACAATGTCATATCCCGGGTAGCGCTTGCTGATTTCTTTAAACCTGCGAATGAGCTCCTGATTCACGGCAAAAGCACTGTTTTTAGAGGCATCCACATCGGCTTTCACACCGATGGCGCGTTTTACATCGTCATGTTTGATGACCGAGTACCCCTGCTTGATTTTGAGCGAAGCCACATCCTTAAGCGTAACCAGTCCCCCGAGCGGCGTGACAATTTTCAGGTTTTCCACATCGGAGATGTTTTGGCGGCTTTCCTCTTTGTATTTCACCACCACGTCGATTTGTTCGTCTCCGTCGCGGATTTCAGTTGCCACTCCGCCGTCAAAAGCAAAGCGAACCGTCGAAGCGATTTGGGCAACGCTCAGGCCCACCAGCGCCGCTTTTTCTTCATCAACTGAAATTTGCAGCTCGCGTTTTCCGGGAACAAAGTCGTCGCGAACATCGAAGACGCCTTTTATGCTGCGCAGTTCTTTTTTAACCAGCTCGGTAACTTCCTGCAACTCTTCAATATATTCCCCTCGAACCCGAATCTCAACCGGCGCACCGACTGGCGGACCGGTACTAAAAATTTTGAACTCAAGTGACTTGATGCCGGGAATTTCATTGATCTTCTGTCGCAGGTCGGCATTGATATCTTCAATGCTCCGCTCGCGTTCTTTTTTATTTGTTAACTCAAGTATCAGCTGACCCAAAGAAGACTTGAAAAACCACTCCTCATCTCTTTGTTGCAGTCCGCTATTTACGGTGACGTTGACCAGTTCATTTTCAGGCAGGTTAAACGCGATCTCCTCGGCTTTTTGCATGACTTCGTCGGTGAGCTCAATTTTGGTACCTTCGGGGAGATCGATAAACACAAATACACGCGGGATTTCTTCCGAAGCAAACATGTCAATGCCTACCACCCAGATCAGCGGAATGCTCAAAAGGATTAAGAGAACGGTTACCCCAAGGACAAGATACCGCTTGCGGAGAAATTTGGTGAGGTATTTGATATAGAGCTTTCTTAAATTTTTAAACTTAACAAAACCTTCGCGTTTTTTGGGGATTCGGCGGCTCCATTCGGCAATGTGAGAAGGGAGTATGAAAAATGCTTCAAACAGCGAGGCAATGAGCGCGAGAGTTACCACAATTGGCACGACTTTCAGAAACTCACCAATCACACCATCCATGAGCATTAGAGGCAAGAATGCAGCGACTGTAGTGAGTGACGAAGAGAGTACCGGCATGGCGACTTGTTTGACACCAAGTGTAACCGCCTCTTTAACCGGATGCCCTTCCTGGACAAAACGATAACAGTTTTCAATAATGACAATTGCATCGTCAACGATCATTCCGAGAACCAGAACGAGTCCGAAAAGCGAGCTTCCGCTTAAGGTCATGCCGGTCTGTTTCATAAAAATAAATGTCAACATAAACGTCACCGGAATTCCGATGGCTGCAAAAATGGCGTTTCTCGGACCAATAAAAATGTACAGACAAATCACCACCAGAACCAGGCCTATGACAGCGTTGTTTTGTAGAATTCCGAGAAATTCTTTGATTTGAATGGAGGAATCATTGGTAACGGTCAGCTCGACATCTTGGGGAACGCGGTCTTTCTTGTACTGAGCAACCAGCTCTTTTATCTCGTCAATAATTTTGATGGAATTGCCTTCCCTCTTTTTGGTCACGCTGATGGTTAGAGCATCTTCGCCGTTGAACCGCGAGATAATGACATCGTTTCGGGTAATCGTATCCCGAATCTCCGCGACATCTTCAACCCGCACATGGTGCCCCAAAGGATTGGCCTTGATGATGACTTTCTTGAGCTCTTCAATTTTGTCGATTTCACCGACCGTGCGAACCATGACTTCCCAGCGCCCCATGTTGATGTCGCCGGCGGGCAAATCGATGTTCTTGGCCCGAATGGCTTCCATGACCTGACTCAAAGCCAGATCGTAGCTCTGCAATTTAACCGGGTCGATCTCTACCCAAATTTCGCGCTCACCCCGGCCGAAAATTTGGCATTTAGCAACATGCTTAATCTCTAAAATATCATCGCGTAAATCTTCGGCGAGCTCTTTCATCCTTTTTTCGGAAATCAGGCCGCTCAAAACCACACTCACCATTGGGATAAAATCCTGCATGGTGTAGTTGAAAATCAATGGATCCTTTGCGCCTTCCGGGAAATCAACTTTTTCTATTTCCGTACGCACATCCTGCAGGCGTTTGTCAAATTCATAATCCGACATGGTCTCGAATTTTATCCAGACCAGAGCAGCATTCTCGCGCGAAATAGAGGTGATGTTGTCGATGCCATCAATATCACGCACTTCCTTTTCGACTTTATTGGTGATGAGTTTCTCGGTATCTTCGGGAGAAAATCCGGGGGCACCGGTCCACACGAATATCCACGGAAAGGAAATATCCGGGTTCATCTCTCTTGGCAGAGTAAACAAAGAATATGTGCCCATAACAATGGAGGCAATCATGATGATGTTGACCAGGACAGGATTTTTTATGGAGATTTTTGCAATGCTCATTTGACTTCCCACAACAAATTAAAACCACAATTGAACACGATTTTAAACCCATTGAAAAAAAATAAACTTCCCCTACTCATCTCGTTCCCATGCACCTTGAATATAAGTCATAAGAACTCCAGGTATATTGTTTAATTGGGGTAAATTAAAAAATTAATAACAAATTATCAACCCAGACTTTTCACACACTCTGTCTGCGTGGGAACGTTGACATGGATAGCCACGCTTGTTCTATCGCGGAACATTGGAACGAGATAAATAGGACCCCTTGACTTAAGTGACCCACTACATTATATTCTGTACGTTTTATTCGATATTTCAAAAGCCAAATGTCCACGAAACAAGAACCCAAACCCAACTTGCTCGAAGTCATCGGCGATGAATTTGCAATCACCAGAGGCTCGCCAACTCCGCTTGGCGCTTCAGCTCAGAAGAGTGGAATTAATTTTGCCATTTTCTCGAAACATGCGACTTCGGTAACCCTGGTGTTATTTATTTCCGGCGAGCATGAACCGGTCGCCGAGATACCTTTGGACCGGGATCTAAACCAGACAGGCGATATTTGGCACATCTTCATTCACGGACTGGAACCGGAAATCCGCTACTGTTTTCGGGCGAATCGTCAATCCAATAAAAATGAAAAAGTGCACCGGTTTAACAAGTCTCACCTCCTTTTGGATCCGTACGCCAAAGCATTTTCCGGGGCTTCCAAATGGGGGCAGACTTATCAACGAAATGGGTCATCTAAACCAACCCGGTCGCAAAACCTGAGACGCGGCCTCGTGGTTGAGGAAAATTTTGATTGGCAAAATGACCAGCCCTTGAACAGAGCATTGGCGGATTCAATTATTTACGAGCTGCATGTCCGGGGGTTTACGCGTCACGCTTCGGCAAAAGTTAAAAGTCCGGGGACATTCGCCGGACTCATCGAAAAAATTCCTTACCTCAAAGATCTGGGAATTACGGCGGTTGAACTGCTGCCGATTAATGAGTTTGAAGAAATCGAAGGGTACCGCTTTAGTCCGAAAACCCGCGAACGCCTGCTTAATTTTTGGGGGTACAATTCAATCGGCTTTTTTGCCCCAAAAGCGTCCTATGCAAATGATAGCCGGAACGGTAACCAGGTCAAAGAATTCAAAACGCTTGTGAAGGCGATGCATGACGCCGGAATCGAAGTTATTCTGGATATGGTTTTTAATCACACCGCCGAGGGCAATGAGCGCGGCCCGGTTTACAATTTCAAGGGGCTGGATAATTCGGTTTATTATATCATCGATCCTGAAACCGGACGGTATCACAACTATTCCGGCTGCGGCAATACGCTGAATTGCAATCACCCGGTGGTTCGCGATTTGATTCTGGACTGCTTGCGCTACTGGGTCACAGAAATGCATGTGGACGGTTTTCGCTTCGACCTGGCCTCGATTTTTGGACGGGGTCAAGACGGCTCTGTCTTAGCAAATCCGCCACTCATCGAAAGAATTGCCCATGACCCGACCCTGGCAAACACCAAGCTCATTGCTGAAGCCTGGGACGCGGCCGGGTTGTATCAAGTAGGCAGCTTCCCGGCCTGGGGTCGCTGGGCGGAATGGAACGGCAAATTTAGAGACGATATCAGAAGTTTTGTTATAGGCGAGCCCGGCATGGTTTCAGCGCTGACAAAAAGATTATCGGGAAGCGCGGATTTGTACCAGGGAAGCGGGCGAGCACCTTATCACAGCATTAATTTTATAACCAGTCACGATGGGTTCACTTTGGCCGATCTCGTTTCTTATAATAAAAAGCACAACCAAGAAAATGGCGAAAGCAACCGGGATGGCAGCGACCACAATTTGAGCTGGAATTGCGGCCATGAAGGCCCAAGCGATTCTGAAGAAATTAACTCGCTTCGCCTGCGCCAAACAAAAAACCTGGCGGCGCTGAATTTGCTTTCCCATGGCGTTCCAATGATTCTGGCCGGCGATGAATTTGGCCGAACCCAAAGAGGAAACAGCAATGCCTATTGCCAGGATAACGAAATTAGCTGGCTTAATTGGCATACGGCCGAAGTTCATTATGGATTGCTTCGTTTTTTTAAACTGCTCATTCAATTCCGCAGGCAGCATCCGAATCTCCGGCGCATGAGTTTTGCCCAGGATGAAGAACAGCCGCCGGTCATTAGCTGGCATGGCGTTCAACTAAGGGACCCGGACTTTTCACACGACTCAAGATCGATTGCGATGCACATTCACTCCAATTCCACTGATAATGACCTCTTCCTGATCGCCAATGCCTATTGGGAAGCCCTAACTTTTGAACTGCCGAAATTAGATCAGCCCTGGGTTCGCGTTCTGGACACCCGTCTCCCCTCGCCTGATGACATTGCTGAAATTAATAAAGAAATCAAGCTTCCTCAGCAAGCTTCCTGCCAAATTCATAGCCGCTCTGTTGTGTTGTTGATGGCGAAGTGATCACAGAAGCTGCCAATTTTTTAGTCAACTGAATTCATAAAAAAAGTTTAACTTACGACATATTTTCACAATGCTTCCTTAGGACTCAAGAATCCTGAAGGCTCACCGATAAAACACTTGTCATATAATTAGCAAAGCACCAAAGGAGCCTTTTATGAGCGAAGAAGTCATTGTTTATGTAGATTCTGATCTTGAAGATCTGGTCCCGGAATTTCTTGAAAACCGGTATGAAGATATCGAGAAAATAAATGAGTGCCTTGATAACGAAGAGATAGCTGAAATCCAAATGCTCGGCCATAGCATGAAAGGATCCGGCGGCGGATATGGCTTCCATGAAATCACCAGACTTGGCGCAAGACTTGAACAGGCTGCAACGCGAGGCAACAAGGACGAAATAGTTGATATAAACAAAAAGCTGGCACAATATCTTAAAGTAGTCAAAGTCATTTATCAAGATTTGGATTACTAATTTCCGAAGTCGTCCATATTTTAATAAAGTAGCAGAACTCGCCAGAGTTTCTCGGCCTACCTCCGAAGTGTGGCCTACCCCGAAGTGTGGCCACTGCGGCTGCCCTCCAGATTCTTTTACCCCTGTTAATTTATTTCAATTCCTCTTTTTTTATTTCATCAAAAGTCAGACAATTACATTTAGAATTTATAAACCTTGTCGAAAATAATAGGGGCTAAACATGCGTCGCTTTGGATAGTTATCTTAAGTTCAAAAATTTTGGAGTTAAATTGATACGAAAGTTTAATTACATCTTTTTAACCGCCGTTTTGCTGGTTTCGACCTCAACAGCATTCTGTCAGGAAGGTTTGAGATTTAGTTTTTCAATAAAATCTACATTTTGGCAGGCCTGGTGGTTTTACGGATTGTGCTTCATTGCGTTTTGGGGTGGTCTCTATACAATAATTAAGCTAAGAACGAGAAGTCTGGAACGGCAAAGGCTCCGATTAGAAAAAACGATGAATGAACGAACGGCTGAGTTAGAGCAACAAAATCTAAAATTGCAGACGACACTCGAGCAGCAGGAGCAAGCTGAAAAAGCACTTCGCGAAAGCCAGGAACGATTTCACTGTCTCGCGGACGCCGGATTTGAGGGAATCGGCATTTATCACGAAGGAGAAATACTTGATGCCAATGAAAGGCTTGCAGAAATGTTTGGTTATAAAATCGACGACATTATTGGAAAAAATACTCTCGATTTTGTTGCAGGTGAATCCATGGATCTGGTTCTTGAGAAGAGGGGTGCAGAGACCGAGGAGCCATATGAGTATATGGCTCTAAGAAGGGACGGCACGGTTTTCCCTGTCGAAGTTCAAACCAAGGCAATAGCTTACGAAGGGCGGATGGTCAAAGTAGCCGCCATCCGGGATATCTCAGGGCGCAATGGAGCAGAACAAGAATTGAAGGCTCCTAATAATCTGCTGCTTGCTCGCGAGAAGGAGTTAAGCGCTGCCAATCAACAGTTGAGTGCGAGTATCCAGTCTCTACAAGCGCATGAAGAAACCCTAAAGGAAAGTGAGGAGAGCTTCCGAGCGCTGGTTGAAAACGCCCCGGAGGCATTGGTAGTATTGGACGTCGAGAAAGGCTCCTTTATGCAAGTGACCGAAAATGCCTGCCAGCTTTTCAAGATGACGAACGAAGCACTTCTAAAGGTCGACCCTGCTGAATTGAGTCCACCTACACAACCGGACGGTCGTCCATCGTCGGAGGCGGCAATGGAGGTGATTGGCCAGGCAATGAATGGGGAAAAACCCGTTTTCGAATGGATGCATCGAGACAGTGAGGGCAAGGATATTCCCTGTGAGGTACGCCTGGTGCTGCTACCATCGGCACACAGAAAACTAGTGCGTGGGAGTATTACAGACATTACCGCCCGCAAGGAAGCCGAAGAAAAACTAAAGGCTCTCAACCAGGAGTTAATCAACAATGAAACCCAGTTAAGTGCCGCTAATGAGCAATTGAGTGCAAGTATCCAGCAATTACAAGCTCAGGAAGGGATACTACGTGAGAGTGAAAGGAAATATAGAAGTTTATTTGATCAGATTGCGGATCCAATATTTATTTTTGACAAGAAATCTAAGCTCTTTCTTGATTGCAATGATGCAGTCTTAAGAATCTACGGGTATTCCAAGGATGAATTGATGAAGATGACCTCTATGAATCTTCATCCTCGGGAGAACCATGAATATGTAAAGGAAAATCTCGATAAAAAAAATCTTGATAAGACGAATCCCAACATCCACCTAACAAAAAGCGGTGAGAGAATCGATGTTGAAATTCTTTCTGATGAGATCGAATATCAGGGACGCCCTGCTTGGATTAGCATCGTTCGCAACGTAACCGAGCGCAAACGCGCAGAAGAAATACAGCGTCAGAACGAGAAGAGATTTCGCGATCTTTTCCAAAATTCTCCGGACGCCATATTCGTAGAAGATCTTGACGGCTTTGTTCTGGATGTGAACAAAGCTGCATGCAAACTTCACGGGCTATCTCAAGAAGAATTAATTGGCAAAAATATGCTGGATTTAGTACCTGAAAGCGACAGAGGGAAAGTAAAACAGAGCTGGCCGGATTTCGTGGCTGGAAAAATTACACATGTCGAGAGATATTGTGTAACCAGAGATGGGCAGAGAATTCCAGTGGAACTAAGAGCCACGCGCATGGACTACTTAAACAGGCCTATCATTCTGTTTCATGTCCGTGACATATCCTTCCGCAGAGAAGCAGAGGAATCATTAAAAAAACTTAATCAACAATTATTAAATCATCAAAAAGAGTTGAGCGCTGCCAATCAACAGCTAACTGCAAGTTTTGAACAATTGAAAGCAAATGAAATTGCTCTGATAGAAAGTGAGGAGCGAATCCGGTTGATTATCGATTCGGCTCAAGATGCCGTGATCACCATGGACGAAAAAAGTCTAATTACAGAATGGAATGCTCAGGCTGAAAAAATATTCGGGTGGTCACGTAAAGAAGTGATAAGAAAAAATCTGGCGGACAAAATACTGCCGGAACAATTTCGAGAAGCACATGCCAAGGGCTTAGAGCGCTATTTTGCCACCGGCGAGGGGTCTGTTTTGAGCCAGCGTCGTGAGATCCAGGCCTTGCATCGAGATGGCCATGAATTTCAAGTCGAACTGACAATTACGCCACTAAAAGTAGGGAACAGCACGATCTTCAGCGGTTTCATTCGCGATATTACCCAACAAAAGAAAGCAGAAAAGGAATTAAAGGCAGCAAAAGAAAGCGCTGAGTCTGCAAACCAAGAACTCAGGAACACAAACCAGCACCTGGAACAAGCGACTCTATTAGCAAAAGAAATGGCCATGCAAGCTGAAATGGCAAGCGGCGCTAAGAGTGAATTTTTAGCGAATATGAGTCATGAGATTCGAACGCCGCTAAATTCTATTATCGGTATGACAGAGTTAACCCTGGAGACCCAGTTAAACTCCGAACAACGAGGGTATTTAAATGTCGTACAGTCTTCGTCAGAGGGGCTTCTCAGTTTGATCAATGATATCCTGGATTTCTCTAAAATTGAAGCAGGACAAATGGAACTCGAGCATATTGAGCTTAATTTGCGAGAAGTTGTTGAAGGTGTCGCTGAAATGCTTGGAACCCGGGCGAACGCCAAAGGCGTTGAAATGCTCTGTTATATCGATGCGGAAATTCCTTCCTGGCTGGTTGGAGATCCGACCCGCTTGCGGCAAATTCTGATCAATTTGACCGGTAATTCCATCAAGTTTACGGAACAAGGGGACGTAGCAATCAAAGTAAAATTTCGCAAGCAAAACGACAATGCTGTCGAACTCCATTTTAAAGTTTCGGATACGGGGATTGGGATTTCGCCCGAAAACATTAAGAAGATATTTGAAAAATTCTCCCAGGAAGACACTTCAACCACCCGCAAATTTGGCGGCACAGGTCTGGGTCTCAATATATCCAAATCGCTTGTGGAAATGATGGGCGGAGAATTATGGGTGGAAAGTCAAGAAGGAAAAGGCAGCGAGTTTCAATTTAAAATCAGGCTGCCAATTGGGCAAAGAACCGACGATGACTTCCAGCAGTCTTACCCCGATTTTAAAACAACTCATGTTATAGTTGTCGATGACAATGAAACCAATCGTTTTATCTTAAGAAAAATGCTTGAGAATTGGGAATTTCAAGTGACCGAAGCTCAAAGCGGGTCACAAGCGCTTTCTATTTTAAAGAATTCTAAAAACCCCATTTCCCTGGCCCTTCTCGATCAAAAAATGCCGGAAATGGACGGCCTTGAATTAGCGCAAAAGATCAGAGAGGACGAAGCGTTCAAAGATATGAAGCTCATTATGCTTTCATCGTTGGTGAGCTATGATCGCGAACTCATAAAAAAAATGGGGATCGCAGCATCTATACTAAAACCTATCAGGCAAAAAACTCTTTTCAATGCTCTTTTAAAGGTGCTCACTGAACGACGCCACGATGATAGCGCGGATCAACATAATAAAATTTCTGAACAAATTGAAAAGACAATAAGCGGAAATATTTTGCTTGTAGAAGATAATCCAAGTAACCAGAAATTGGCCAAAAAGATTCTGGTAAAGCGTGGTTATCATGTCGACATCGCCGAGAACGGACGTCTCGCTGTCGAGGCGTTTACCAGGTTCCGCCATGATCTAATTCTTATGGATATCTACATGCCGGAAATGGATGGCTTTGAAGCAACTCATGAAATCAGGACACGGGAATCCGAATATATGGAAGCTCGGATTCCTATTATTGCGCTGACCGCCCACGCAATCGAAGGGTATCGCGAGAAATGTTTCGAAAACAATATGGACGATTTCGTCACGAAGCCAATTAATAAGAAGATCCTGTTTGAGACCATCGAGAAATGGCTCGACTCAAGGCCGACGGTGTTGGTTGTTGACGACTCCATTGACAATCGCAACCTGGTGATTCATCATTTGAGGAAAACCGGCGACTACCAGCTGGTCACTGCAAAAAATGGCCAGGAGGCGGTCGACATTTTTAGGCGCCGACCCGTCTCCCTGGTGTTGATGGACATGGAAATGCCGGTCATGGATGGCCGCACTGCCACGCGCAGAATTCGCGCATTTAAAAATGGCACTGATGTCCCGATTATTGCCCTCACGGCTCATAATGATAAAAAGCATCTCGACCAAGCTTTTGACGCGGGGTGTACTTCTTATTTAGGAAAACCGCTCAGAAAAGCAAAATTATTGGAATGTCTCGATAAATATCTACATCGGCATCAAGTTGAGAGCGACTCCCCTGTTCTGGTAGAGTAAGCTAGTGCAGGTCACAAAATAAAATTTTACTTTTTCTATTACTGTGAAGATCCCCGTTAGGAAACGCGGAGAATTTAAATGTGAAATGATTGGGTGAATCGGCGGGGCGTTTCACGTCTGACTTTCACCTTTCACGGCTCTGTGGGAACACAGGGGCTGTTTTTATTTACTGAATGCAGGGCTGTAGAAACTTGTAACGGTCGGTTTGAATTTCTCCCCGCTCGGCCATTTCATCGATGATTTCCAGGGCCTGTTCCCGGGTTTTGGCTGGCCGGAACGGCCGCGCCGAAATAAGCGCATCAAAAACGTCACAAACCTGGATGATTCGAGAAAGTGCAAGACAGAACCGGCCTTGGAAAAGGCCAGGAAGGAAATATAAACCATAAACCCCAAGAGTCGGATCCAATTTTCAGCCGTTACCGACGATTGGCTTGAGACGTTTAAAGCCTACCTGGTGACCAAAGGTCTCACCGAACACGGCTCAACACCTATTTCAGCAAAATCAAAGCCGCTCTAAAGCAAGCAGTCAAAGAAAAAAATCATTCTCAGCGACCCTGCCGACCTGGTTTCTCAGCTAACCGTTTATAAACGGAGAATTCTTCTCTATTTAGTGAAAAAGGAAATGTTCACACTTTAGACAAAGTGTGCAATGAGGTGACTGGTGTATTGGTTTACATAACGTTTAGAATCTGAAAAAAATAAAACTTTATCTGTCCAATCCCTCACAAGGCGTTGTTGCGAGCGATAAAGAGGCTTCGTGCGAGGCAGCTTTCGGCTACCTTTCAAAGAGCAATCCTACAACATCCAGTAAGAAAAGTTCGACTTGCACGAAGCCTCAAGCGAGTATCTACGCTGCAGTGAGTTCCCCCACCTGGAAGCTTTCGGCGCAACGAGCGGCTTCTTTTTGCTATAAGCGAGGCAGCTGCCGATAGCGAAAAAAAATCCCGAAAGCATTACGCTCGCGGGAATCAACAATCCTCCTTTACATATTGTTGGTTATCCAGGCTCGGTTGGCTCTGGTTCTTATTGCTCATCGAGTTGTTGTTCA
>JADFPY010000019.1 GCA_022562085.1 candidate division KSB1 bacterium
CATTACCGCTTAGATGCCGATTCAAAATGGCGTATAAAGAGAATAACTGGCACAAAGCAACAGGAAATGCAGGAAGAACTGCATACGTTTTCTGAATGGAGACACATCCTGGAAACTAACGGTTTTAAAGTGGTAAAGTATTACAAAGATAGGTTTTTCGTAAAGAAAAAAAACATCTTAAAAAATCTGCTGTTTTCGCTTTGGTTAAAATTCTTACCATTAAAATACTCTTACCAATTTATTTTTGTTTGCCAACAACACTGAAGAGGGAAAGTCTTTGAAATTTGACCTGTCACATTATGACATAGCTTATTATGCGAAAAAGAAGGAACAATATGAAAAAGGCCAGGCCTGGAAAATCGAGCCATTTTTTTACGAATTGGACGTAGAAGGAAAAACGGTACTTGATTATGGCAGTGCTGCCGGTAACATGGCAAAAGAGGCGGTCAAAAGAAACGCCAAAGCCGTGGCGGCTTATGATCCAATTTACGATAACCATCCGGAAATCGTCGAATTAATTCATAGCGAAGGAATTGACTTTTTAACAACCGAAAAGCTAAGATCCGTTCATGATAAATTTGACTTGATTTTTTGCAGCGATGTCATTGAGCACGTTACTCCAGAAGAAGTTGATGCCTTTGTTGCTGATTTAGTTAGATTCGCCAACGCTAAATCAATTATTTGTGTAAATTCTCCGGTTAAAATTAATCTCGCTTTCTTAGTGGGTCGCCCGCTGGCATCTGAGACGCAGGGACATATAAACAGAAACCTTTGATTTAATCGACAGGTAAAGTATCAAAAATAGTTCTTGAGTTATTTCATAAAAATCATTAACTTTAATTATAACAATAAGTTAATGGGTGAATAAATGATAAGAACACAACAACTACAAATGTCCATTTTAGATGGTGCCTTTTCGAGACGCAAAAAACGTTCAAGAAGTGATAAATTACTCAAAAGTATGGACAAATTCATTGACTGGAGGCCTTTGGTAAAAGAATGTGAAGGTATGTTTAAAAAATCAAATAGGGGCCGTCCCACAACGCCTATTGAGCTGTCCTTGAAATGTTTGTTCATTCAATTTCTTTATGGTTTAAGCGAACCGGGCCTTGAAGACGCCCTGATTGACCGGTTGAGTTTTCAGCGATTTCTTGGTATTAGTTTTGATGAAGAAATCCCGGACTTTACGACTATCTGGAAATTTAAGGCTCGGTTGATAAAATACAACCTGTATGATAAGCTTTTCGATGCTATTCTTCATCAACTTGAAAACGCGAATCTGATTCTGAAGAAAGGCACTTTGATAGATGCAACGATTGTTCTGGCTGCGAGGAAACCCAATAAGCAAGAGACCGGCAGCGCTGACAACAAAGAAAATGAAGTCAAAAAAAGAAGTTCCCAAAAAGATTATGATGCCAGCCATACCCAAAAAAACAAGAAAAAATACTATGGTTATAAAGGGCATATTGCCGTAGATGAAGGTTCGAATATCATCAGAAAGAAAGCTTTTACTACAGCGAGTCCGCATGATTCTCAAAAGAGAGAAGAGTTGATTTGTGGAGATGAGGCTTCTGTTTTTGCTGACAAAGCTTATGACAATGATGAGGTAAAGAGAAATTTCAGAAAGGAGGGCATTTATTACGGAATACTTGATAAAGCTAGAAGAGGACGCCCCCTTTCGAAGAGCCAAAAGAAAAGAAACAAAAAGAAAAGCAGGGTTCGAAATGCGGTGGAAAGACCCTTTGCACACTTTAAAAATCTTTATCATTTTTCCTCTGTAAAATATCTGACAACTGAAAGGAACGACCTTCATTTCACTTTTTTGTGCATGATTCATAATGTTCGTAGGGGCATTGCCCTTTGTGCAACATAGATACGAATTATGAGCCGTTGACCCTTAATAAGTTACCGTTTGATTCTTTTTTTGCCTATTATATTGGGCTCATTTTATCCAAACAAGGATATCGGCGTGATAGTTTTCTAAAAATTTCGTCATAGCTTTTTAAAAAATTCAGCAAAATTCACCAACTAAGAACGGTTGATTAAATCAAAGGTTTCTCAATATGTAATGAGTAACATTTCTCACTTGCGTATCTATCATCTAAACAACGACTTAGATGTCATTCTGAGCACAAGACGCACAGTTTTTTATTTTCTGCAACAAATCATCTGTGCGAAGAATCTGCTACGCCTCCGAAGATTCTTCGCGCCAAACACGGTTGCGTAAGGGCACACATTCATCACTTCGCGCTCAAGAACGACCAACTTTAGATCAACCAACATGAATAATAAATAAACTATAACGCGCTAATTTAAATAAAATAATTGCGGAAATCAAACCCCTCTGCGGCACACAATCGCAATCTTTTACTTTTTTCTTTGACTTTTGAGCAAAATTTTTCTAAATTTTTCAAGTTTGCAACATTCCCTTTTTGCTATGCGGTTTCCAACTGTAAAATTACTCATTTTAACCACCGCCACTGTTGCGTTTAATAGCTTTGCAAGTCCAAGCGGCTCAAAGGGCAAGGCCCTGTTGTATTCAGTTAATGTGAAAAACGGTCAGGCACCTGTACTGGACGGCATCTTGAGCAAAAACGAGTGGAAGAATGCCACGATTATTCATAATTTCACTCAGAAAGAGCCCATAGAAGGCAGCAATGTTTCCGAAGCTACAATTGTGCTGATAACCTATGATAAGGACAATATTTATTTTGGAATTCGCTGCTTCGATAAGGAAGCTCAAAAAATTGTCGCGAATGAAATGCGGCGCGATTACGATCTTTCGGATAACGATTACTTTGAGATCATCATCGATACTTTCCACGACCAACGAAATGCCTACTACTTTGCCACGAATTCATTAGGCGCGCGTCTCGACTGTGAGGTTAAATCCGAGGGCGCACACATCAACTGGGACTGGGACGGTATCTGGGCCAGCGCCGCCAAAAAAGACAAATACGGCTGGACAGCAGAAGTGGCGATTCCCTTTAAAACCCTTCGGTTCGACAATAGCGACGAACTGACCTGGGGTATTAATTTCGGCAGGTATATTCCCCGAAAAAGAGAAGAAGCCTACTGGGCGCCGATTTCACGCGATGACGACTTCGATAGTATCGGTAAATTTAAGCCTTCAAAATTTGGAACGCTGAACGGCCTCAGAAATATCAAACAGCAGCAGCGCTTTCAAATCAAACCATACGTTATCGGCGGCGTCGAACGGGATTTTGAATTCGGCACCTCGATCGATAAATTAGGTGATGTTGGTTTGGACACCAAAGTTCACCTGACCTCGAATCTGGTGGCCGACTTAACCTTGAACACGGATTTCGCCCAGGTTGAAGCTGATGTAGAACAGGTCAATCTTTCACGATTCGACCTGTTCTTGCCGGAAAAAAGAGACTTTTTTATTGAAGGATTAGATGTCTTCAATATCGGCGTAGAATCGTTTGGTGAGCCGTTGAGCTTACTTTTTTTCAGCCGCAACATTGGCCTCGATGCACCGATTATCGGCGGTGTGAAAATGACCGGTAAAGAAGGCCCCTATGAAATTGGCTTGCTGGATGTTTATACTAATTCTAACAATGATTTGGGGATACCTAAAACAAACTACGCCGCTTTAAGAATAAAACGGGATGTACTTCAACGTTCTTATATCGGGTTTATGGGTTTGAGCAAAAATTCGGAAATTAGGGATGATTACAACAGGACTTTCGCCGTTGACGGTTCCTTTTCATTTGATAATAATATCCGTGTGAATGGATATTTCGCCAAAACACAAACCCCCGGTCTTAAAGGCAAAGATACCAATGGCTTCGTCGATTTTTCCTGGGGCACCGACAAGTTCTCTACCCATGCTTCGTTCACGGACATCGGGGAAAATTTTAATCCTGAAATGGGATTCTTGCAGTGGAACGATATACGCAGATACACCCTTAAACTAACCGCCAGCCCAAGACCAAAGTTATTTAACACAAGGCAGACCCACCTCGCCTACGAACTTGAATACATCACCGACCACAACAACCAACTGCAGTACCGGATCATCGAACCAACAATTTTAAACATGTTTAACGATGAATCTTATATCTTTGTTGGCCTAAGTAATTATTATGATAAGGTACAAGACCCGTTTGAATTAGGTTCGACGGTTATTCCAATGGGTATTTATAAATACAACGTCATCGGTTTAAGTTATGGCTCAGATTTAAGCCGAAAAATATCAGGGATTGTGCAAGGCGGGGCAGGCAGTTTTTACAACGGTGAATTTCAAAGCGTTGGCTTCTCTACCTATTTGCGCCCGAATGATAGATTCGCTGTCGATCTAGACTGGACCTGGAACCGGGTGGATGTGCCCTTTCCGAACGGCAAATTCACCACCAGCATTCTTGGCGCAAGAATAAATTATTCTTTCACGACCGATTTATTTGCAAAAGCCTACATTCAGTGGAACGACTTCGAAAACAGAATCATCAGCAATTTCCTGGTGAGATATCGATATAAACCCGGCAGCGATTTCTATTTTGTTTATAATGAAGAGTCGAATACCGGAGGGAAGTTCACAACGGCTAACAGAACCCTGATAGCCAAATTTACTTACCTGTTAGATATTTAGATCCTTCAGTGCTTGACAAAGCCTGGGTATGCCATTTATTTTAACACCGAGGCTTGACTTTTGTTTTATTCATGGGTACAATCGCTAAGGCGCACCTTATCGCCAAATAATTCTTCCATCACTTCAAGGGGACGTTAAACTCACAAATGCCGATTTTTATTGTTCAAAGTGATTTGGCAGTAAACTTTCTGGCAGGTTCTTCAACACTATTCCTTCTTATCATTTATCTTTCAGTTCTGATCCCAGGGCGAGGGCATCAAAATCTATCCGATAAAGATTTAATAGCCAGGTGCTGTCTAAAATCCGCAGATTGGGAAAATTGCTGGCGTGAATTTCAAAGCAGATTCAATAAAACAATTCTATTTTATGTTTATCAGGAATTCCAAAAAATATCCGGTCAAACAATATCAACTGAATTTCATGAAATTGTAAAAGATTTACGACAAGATGTTTATATAAAGTTATTAAAAAATGATTCCCAGGCGTTAAAAAAATTCAATGGAAAAAACCAAAGCTCCTTTTTAGCCTATTTACATGTAATTACCAAAAATTTGGTTAAGAATTACGTCAATACCAACAGCTATAAAAAGCTCGTACCTATGTCCAAAATAAAATCTGCACACGAACAATCGGCAGGCCTTCAGTTTCAACCGGTTAGCATGGACACGGTTGATGAAATAGAAAAGTCGATTTTTCAGGATTTTATTTTAGAAAAAATAAAAACGTGTTACTGCAGCAAAAACCTGGAAAGAGATATTTTACTTTTTAAATTTTTTTATTTCAAAGGTTTCACGGCAAAGGAAATCGCGAGTAACTCCAACTTTAATCTAACAGCCAGCGGAGTTGAAACAACTGTGAACCGAATCGTTCAGAGATTAAAAGAAAGTTTAACAAAATAGACATCTTTGGGAGGTTTTGGTAGACTTTATGTGTCTATGTAATTGCTAATCATGGATGATTGGCGGTTGGTGTTGTGGAGGTATGATGATGAAAGAAGAATGTTTAAATTTTAAGCAATTCTACGATATTGTAAGCAACAAAATGCCGAATGGTAAGCTTGCCGGCCTTAATCAGCATGTTGAAAGTTGTAAAAAATGCGCTGACAAATTAGATTTTATCAAAAGTATATATAGTTCCATGCACGTAGACAGGAAAGGCAAGGCCGAAAAGCACAAAATACATATCACGCAAGAGATGAAAGAAAGGTATTTTCAGCAAAATTTACCGCAATCCGACATCGACAAAATTCACAGCCATTTATTGAGTTGCAGCGACTGTTTTGAAGAATTCAGCGCCAGCTCCGCAGCTGCTTTTTTAACACCTTCTCCAGGTGAAAATTCAATTCTCGAACAAATTGAATCAGTGGAAATCAAAGATAGAGTGGCACCCTATGAAAGAAAGCTGATAATGGATGCGGCTTCAGTTTCTTCAGCCAACAAATTAGGTCGATTATTTAAGAATCAGAAAGGTCGCTTATCTATCCCAAAACTTGCAGCAGGCATAGCGTGTGTCCTGGTTCTGGGGTTTTTCGGATATCAGCAGGTTACCTGGTTAAACCTGCGAAATAAGAGTAATCAGAAATTTTCTGAGGTCTTAGAAAAAAATAAAATAGGGTTCGATGCTCCCCGTTTAGTTGGTTCAATTGCAAAACTCACGTCGAACCATAGAGGCCAAAAATCTGAGCAGCCGGAAATTCGCGCCGCTGAATTAGCCCTGCTGGATGCCCTCAAACGGAAAACCGACGATGTCAAACTCAACCACCAGTTGGCAACGGTTTACTTTTTTGCCGGCGATATGGGAAAAGCTGAAGAATATTATTTGAAAACGCTCAGCCTGAGCAAAAGTAACGCAAGAATTCATAACGATCTCGCCCTTATCGAAATCAACAAAGAAAATTTTGAAAAAACACTAACCCGCCTTAATCAAGCTTTGCAACTTAATCCAAACCTCCTGGAAGCGCAGTATAATAAAGCAATCGTTTTCGAGGTCCGGAAAGACACCGCCTGGGCAGTTCAAGCATGGGAAAAATACCTTGAATTAGATGAGGATCTTAATTCAGATTGGAATAAGGTGGCGAGAAGCCATTTGATGGAGCTGCGGGAATGATAAGCATCATAAATCGATATTAAAAAAACAATTTTATTTTCTCGGTGAGAAATTTGAGCGTCACCTTATGATGACGCTCAAAATACAAACTTAACTTAAGTAAAGTCCTCCAAAAAGAAGTTACTTAGCTGTAATAAAATATACTACTCTGGTAAAAAATTATCGAGATATTTGTACTTCTGGCTAATAGCTTGTTCGCTAAAACATCAAAAGAAGAATTCCAAGTTCTAATTGCCTCGATAGTTTTTTAATTTGCCAGCAAAACCCGCAGTGTTTTTCTCAAGTTCATGTGCACCGCGTTGTCTTCTCCGTAGTTGATAATCACATCGCTTTTATTATCCCCGTTTAATTCGATGGCTTTTACCAAGTCTCCGTTTTGAGGAAGAAAAACATTAAATTTCGAGCCTATGGTTTTATCTAAAACATTTTTTTTATTCCCCCAGAAAAAAACTAACTTTTTTTCTTCCAGGCTGCTCATGATATCCAGGTGACCGTCGCCGTTGAAATCTGCAACTTCGTAAACCGGCGCCGTTGCACCGCCGCGATAAGTAAATTTAACAAGCAATTTTATTTTGATGTTGGGTTTTTCCTCGTAAAGACCGTCGGAATTCATCAGATATGTTTCGGCGTGTATTTCGACCCTTCGGGTAAGCAGCATGCTAATTATATTCATGAGGCCAACCTTAACGACCGGGATGATGAGATCAATCTTTTGGTCGTGATTCAAATCCACGATATCTAACACCAGTTGAGTGCCGCCGGGTTCAATAACCTGATCCGGCTCGCGACTAAAATAAATGTCATCGCTCTGACCATTGGCGGCACGCCTCTTACCATAATGAACTTCAACTTGGGTTTTTGGATTTACCACGCTTTCTTTAGTCGAAACACGAATATAAACCGCATCTATTATGCCATCTTGGTTTAGATCCTTTATTTTCATCAGATAAATTCGGATACTTTTATCACTAATTCGGGTTCTGCGAATTTTCGCGCCGTGCCAAATCTCCGCCGGTTTGAGCGCCACGCTCTGCTTTTTTTTAGAAAAAAAACCGCGTTCGTCCTGAAGGAAAATCGCCAAACTTCCGGTATAAGCTGCCATTAAGTCCCTTCGGCCGTCGGAATTAAAATCTTCGAAAAATATATATGGAGTCGAATAGTCCGCGCTTGCCTTGTTGCCAACAGAAAATCGCGGCTCATAAAATCCGGAAGCCTTAGATTCGGCGGCAAGGGGAATTTCCTGCAATAACCACTGCTCAGTTGCGCGGTTACGGAAATAAATATTGCACCCGGTGATTTTTGGAATTATAATCTCTTCAATGTGATCGCCGTTAAGGTCTGCAACAAAGTTCCAATAACCCGAAACGTGGTTATTTCCAAGCATAAACATTGAATCTGCGTTCAATAGTTTGGTTGGTTCCAGAACAAATCCGCTGTCACTTAGAGGGTAATAGAATAACCCCTGTGGTGCAAAGAAAACGAACTCTTTTCTAAAATCACCAACCACATCTCCTAAATCGAATAAGATAACTTGCTCATCAAGTTTAAAAGTTTGATTGGGAACTCCTGAAAACCCCTGCTCGGTTTGCAAGAAAACAGAAAAGCGTTTTTCTTCAGACGGCTGACTCTCAGTGCTTAATAACACAAGAATATCTTTTAGATTGTCATGATTTAGATCCTCAACATGGTATAGAATAAGTTTTTCTGAAAATGTAAGATCGTAAATTTGGAAAAGATCTTTTGAAGAAACAGGAATGACTAAAATTGCTAAGATTATACTTGTTAAAAGAAAAGGTCGCATTTTTTTAGGATAAGGCTGAGGCAAAAAATGTTTTTAATATAGCCACTTTAAATTGTTCGAGCAACATATTTGAGCAAATTCTTAATTGTATTTCAAAAACGTATTACAATTGGGAACTTTGGCATAACAATATTAAACAATTGTGTATTTTTTTATCAGGTGGGCAAAAACTTTAACGGCTTTTTCGGCCAGGTTCTTAGCTTGCGAAAACAACATTTGCGCAAAATCTCCACACATTTCCTATAAGAACATTTGAATTTTAGTCACTGGCATATTAGTTGCATGAGGGTGAGCGAATTGTCAATAAATTAAGATACCACATCCAGTGAATAGCAACGTAAATTGGCATTTTTTCTTTTTGGCCGCAGGTCTAATTCTGGCGCTTCCAACCGCCGGCTTCTGCCAGGCCACCCATCAAAGAGTTGAGTTTGAAAGTTCTGTCGGAATTTTCTTTTTTGACAATGAACTTTCATTCGAAGCAAGTCCGGCACTGGGATTAGGTGCTGGTTATAACCTCAATCGATTTCTTCAACTTAATTTGGCTTTCAGTTACGCTCCTGCCCAACAGCAAATTTCTGCAGCAGCATCCAAAATTACCTCAAATATTTCTGTCTATCAATATATCCTCAGTCTGAAATTCCGAAAACAGGAACCAGTCATTTGGCGAATCAAACCATTTGTGAACATCGGCGCCGGGGGAATTATTTTCGACCCGCAGACAAGTTCTGGAGATTCTCTAGATGTTGGCGGCGGTCTAATGATTTCCCTAAACTTTGCAACCAACCATAAATTTGCCCTTAATTTTGGGGGTGGCTTCGCGATTCCACTTTCAAGGAGGTTTCTTTTAAATCTGGAATATCGCAAATACTTTTACCGATTAAACCTGAACGATGGCATAGAAGCCAAAACGGCAACCGCAAACAATAATTATTGGGGTGCAGGATTCGCTGTTTCTTTTTAAAAAGTCGACTCACTTATATTGATGAATTTGAACAGAAATAATATTAAAACCGGACTTCTTTTTCTCATAATCTTGATCAGTCTTATGGCAAATGTTGAACACGGATTGGCCCAGCGAGCGGTAATTGCAATAGATGGCGCGGAGATCTATTCATTGCCCTGGGTTGACGGTTCGCCGATCACCGTGCTTTCAAAAGGCGATACGGTCAACATAATTGGGAAACGCGGTGAATGGGTGAAAATCCATTTCGCCGATGGGAGGAAGGGGTGGATGCAGATTCAGGTAAGAAAACAGCATCCGCCCATAAACGACAGAGCGAAAACGAACGGGCAGGCAATCCCCGGAAACAGAAGATTCGGTATAAACAGTACGGCAAAAAATGGCACCTACACCAACGGTACTCGCAAAACGAATGGAAAGGCGCCTGACCTGGTTAAAAAGAAGCGGCCTGTACCCGGAGATGAAATTTACCGCCGATTTGGCTACTCCTTCGGGATGGGGTTTATCGCAACAGACTACACCTATAGTTGGAAATTCGTCTTTCATTCCACCCCCAAATTAGCATTGGAAGGCTCGTTCAAACACGTGTTAGGAAAAGCAGCGGATTCATATTTCATTATGTCGAATCTTTCTTACATGTTAAAAGAAACAGGGAAAACACGCCCTTACGTGACCGCGGGCATGGGCGTCATCAATACCGTCCCGGATCGCAGTATTGGCAGCGACACGGTTTCAAACATGGCTATCAATTATGGCGTCGGTGCTAGAAAATATCTAACTGAAAAATTATCGCTGATTTTTACCGCCTCGCAATTCAGTATATTTGTGGGAAAAAATATAAGCAACTTCAGGGAATATACCCTGGGAATTTTAGTGGGAAAATTTTGGGATTAATTGAGGAGAAATTCAGTGTCTAAATTCAGTTTATCTCTGCTCTTACTTTTTTGTTTCGGTCTAAGTAAACCCATTGCGGCACAAACCTACTCACGAGTTCATGAGTTATTTCCATTTCTTGGTTTATATGCGCCGGACCGCTTTCAGAGCTCTATGACCGTTGGCGTCCGCTATGAAAATCACTTAAGCCAGCGTTTTGCATTTGGAGGAACAATTGGATTTGCAAAAGCTGAACAGAAATTCTTTCAACAAGCAGTGGGGCTGGCGGTAGAGCAGGGCAGCGCTGCAGTCATATTTTACAATGGTAGAATTGTTTATGAATTTCCCCAGGCCAGCGTGATCCCGTATCTAACTGCAGGATTGGGAGTCACCCGTCAGCATTCTGAATCGAATCTCACGCTCAGTCTGGGCATTGGCACGAAAGTTCCATTGGGAGAAAAAACCTACCTGCGCTGGGAAATGAATGATCACATTTTCAGCAGCGGTCAGGACAATACTTCATGGACAAATAACAATCTGGAATTTTCAGCAGGAATTTCATTCTTTTTACAATAGGTGTAGGTAATCATGAGAATTCAACAATTTAAAATAAAGAATTTCGTTGTTTCTCTAACCAATTAATTAACCGCCCTGTTTTTAAAACAACATACCATGATTGAGGGATCGTGACCTGACCGTTTTAAATCAAAATTTGGGCATGGAAGCTTATCTCAACCTAAAGGAGGTTCATCTATGAAAAAGCTTCGTACGAAATTAAGGAACAGCGAGAGAGGAAGAAAACTAAGGTCCATACTTCTCATTCTCGCGTTGGGAGTACTGCTCTATTTCGGATGCAGCGGCGGCGTTCCGGACGACATCATTCAGGAGTCAGGAACTACGGGTATTATTTTTGTCAAAGCCACCCGGACCAGTACTTTGAATAGTTTTTCCCGTGGCGGCAACCTGTACTCACTGATTCCGGCCTCACCGGATGGTAAGTTAACCAATCTTACTAATCTTGAGGCGGGAGATGTTTCCGATCCGGAGATTTCACACGACGGTTTGAAGGTGCTGTTTTCCATGCGCAGAAGCAGCAGTGAGCGTTTTTACATTTACGAAATGAATGTGGACGGCACGAACATGCGCCAATTAACCAACTCCGATCGCGATGATTTTGATCCGGTTTACCTGCCAAACGGCAAAATTCTATTCACCTCGAATCGGCCCGGCTTTATCGACGAGTATAATAAACGCGATGCCGAAGTCATGCATACGATGAATGCCGATGGCTCAAACATCGAATGTATTTCATTTAACCAGAGCGATGACTTTGACCCGATCGTAACCAAAGACGGAAAAATCGTTTACACGCGCTGGGAACACCACGGCCCGATTAACCGCTTTCCACTGTTTTTTACCAACCCGGACGGGCACGGAACGTTTACTTTCTTTAGTCCACATAATAAACGCACGTTCTTTCACCCGAGAGAAATGCCGGACGGCTCGATCATCGCTGTTCACTCAAGTATGATAAACGGCGACCGCGGACCGCTGGTGATTATCAGGCCCGGCGCGACGGCGGGTGAGCCGATGGGCGAAAACGATATGAAGATCATCACGCCGGATATTGAAACAAATGGGCCGCCCTACGAAAAAGGGGTGTTTAAATATCCGCATCCTTTGCCCGATGGCCGCATCCTGGTTTCTTATTCACCGCGCTTTGGAAATTTTGAAGCAACTAACGAAGATATCGATCCCGATTACGGACTTTATACCATCAAGCCGGACGGCAGCGATTTAAGGCTTCTCTACAACGATCGAGATTTCCATGAGTTTGATGCGGTGGTAATTGGCGACCGCCCGGTTCCGCCGGCTGCCCTGCCTTTTGAGCCGCAACAGCAGGATAAAGATCAAATGGCCGGAGTTTTCACGGTTGAAAATGTCTATTTTCGCCAACAAAAAGATGGACAAGTACGGCCGGATCAATCAATTCAGGAAGTTAAACAAGTCATGGTTATCGAGGGTATTCCAAGACTTAAAGGTGACCGTGCAGACATCGGGATGACAAATTTTGAGCAAAAACGCATTATCGGGGTTGCCCCGGTGCAACCGGATGGCTCGTTCTCAATTCGTGTCCCGGCTAATGTTCCGATCTCTTTTAACACACTTGACGAGACCGGTAGAGCGCTGGTCGTGAAAAGAAATTGGGTGACCGTCAGACCCGGTGAGCAGTTCGGGAAATGTACCGGATGCCACGGACCTCGGGGCGAGGATTCCGGAAATCCCAATCCTATGGCGGCCACTTTACCACCGACTGACTTGAACGTTCCGGAAAGTCAGCGCGAAGACGTCAGCTTTAGCGCTGCGATTGAATCGATTGTCGCGGCGAAATGTGAAAGCTGCCACAGTGGGGCTTCTCCTGCAAAAGGCCTGAACCTGAGTCTGGCAAAAACCTCCGGGAATGAAATGTTCTCGATCGCTTATGAGAGCCTGATGAATGGCAGCGATTTTGTCCGCGAACCATTCTCGCGCAACAGCAGATTGATCGACATTCTTCTTGGAATTGGCGAAAACCCGGGAACCGTTCGTCATCCGGACCCCAATGGCCCCAATGCGCTGACTGACGATGATATTCGCAAATTCATAAACTGGATTGACCTCGGCGGTCAATACAGATAAAGGAGATTTGACTGTGTTTTTACACATGATTTTGACTTTGATGTTAGCAATTCAACCGGCTCTGGGTAACCGCCCAACGGTCGGCAGCAAAGCCATTGATTTTACTTTGAAAACTTTTGATGGCAAACAAGTCACTCTGAGTTCTTTGCGAGGAAAAGTTGTGCTGCTCGATTTTTGGGCCAGTTGGTGTACCCCTTGCCGCGAAGAACTCCCTTTACTTGACATTCTGCACAAAACATATGGCAGGGAAGATTTCAAAGTAGTCACGGTTAACATCGATAATCATCCAAAAAATGCAGTCAAATTCCTCGAAACGTACTCGATCAAGGTAGCTCCCCTTTGGGATCAGAAAAAGAAAGTAGTCTCGGCTTATGATGTCCAGAAGATGCCAACGACGATACTGATCGATAAAAACGGTTGGATTCGATACATCCACTCAGGGTTTGAGACCGAGCAATTTCTTACTTACAAACGTGAAATTGAGATCCTTCTCAAAGAGGGGAAGACCAGAACAAAAAGGCGAACCCCGGTTCGTGGAGATTAGGAGAGTGAAAATGAAACAACTTATCGGTTTTGCACTAATTACACTTGCATTTACGATACTCTTGAGTGGCTGCGTGACCGTCAAACCGTACGAACGCGAAAACTTAGCCGATCGCACGATGGACTTTGACCAGAACCGTGAAGAAGTCATGATGGAACAGCACTTCCTCTTAACCCGCGAAGGGAGTATCGGAGGCAACGGCGGAGCTGGCGGCGGCTGCGCCTGCAATTAGCCGGAGGCTATTTCGACCGAAGTGAAGCCCGAAGGGCGAAACGCAGTGGAGAAATCTTGTAACAAATATCACTAGCACAAAAACATGAAAAAGCTAATTATAAAAACCACAGCAATCATTCTCCTTTTATCAGCCGGAACAATACTGTTTGCCGAAGACAAAATCAGCTTTCGGACAAATTTTTTTAGCGATAACACCGGAACTACCGTACAATCCCCGGCGGTTGAGTTTTTAAAGAGCTTAATCGGCGATCTGCAATTTAGGTTGCGCTATAGTTTGGACCGGGTGATCATCCCGCCCATTCGCGGTCTTTCTGCAACACCTTCACCAACGGATGCAGTGACCGGCGCATCACGTCCGGTGGATGATGAAAATGCGGCCAACAAATCATTCAACAAAGACCGCAATGAGGTCGTCGCTGGCTTTTCTTTGCCCCGGGTCAGCGGAAGTTTCTACTACAGTAATGAAAGCGACTACCTGGGCAAGATGGCGACGATTGCAGCAAATACGGATTTAAATCAAAGGAATACCAACGTTGCTGTAAATTACAGTTATGCTTGGGACAAGATTAAGCCGCTGGGCACAGATACGCTGCACACCAAAGAAGCCCACAGTGTTAATGCAACAATTACCCAGGTTTTGAGCCCCAACATGATTGTCAGGATTGGCGCCGATCTCTCTTACGTAACCGGTTTTCAAAGCAATCCTTACCGGACGGTAAACGCCGGCGGGCAGATTTTTTTAGAAAGACATCCCCTGGAACGGACACGCGGCGCTGTTTTCTTCAAGTTGAATCGCTACTTTAAAACTCAAACCGCTGTGAATATGGAGTATCGATACTACCGCGATAATTGGGATGTGCAGTCACACACGCTTAGCTTCTTTTACCATCAATATTTTAGCGACAAAGTGCTGTTCCGGTACCGTTATCGGTATTATCTACAAACCGCCGCAAATTTCTATCAAACAAGTTACTCAACTGTTAGGCCATTCATGACCTCTGATTACAAATTGCAGGCGTTCAACGCACACTTATTTGGATTTAAAATTGAGTACAAACTGGAAGACCTGGTGAAAGATGGATTCTTAGGGTTTCTGTCATCCTCAACCTTTGAGGCAAAATACGAACGCTACTTTTCGTCAAATGATTTTGCCGCAAACATATTTCAGTTTGGATTGATTATTAACTATTAAGGGGGTGAGAATAAATAATATGGAATTTTGCTATATTCTAAGCTTAATAAAACAACAAAAGCATAATTCAAAAAGATTGTAATTTATTTTTTTTCTCACCCCGTAAACAAAGGAAATCGAATTATGAAAGCATCAACATCTCGCATTCTCATCGCTTTGGGCCTTTGTTTTTCGCTCCTGGGTTTTTACTCCTTAAAAAAGAGCAGCCCGGAAGATCTCGGATTTCACAGACCCAAAATAGATGACCTCGGTTTGATTGAACTTGCCGTCGATCAAATACGACACGAAATTAAAACCGGCAAACTAAATTCATTGAGTCCGGCTTTAAATTTAAAGACCGAGCAGATACAAATCGAAGGTGAACGGGCGATCTTTCAAGGAAAATTCGCTGCTTCGGAAAACAGCCTCGAGCTCACATTCGAAAGAAAGAACGGCCAATGGGAATTGGTCGAATCAACCGGACTTACAGCAGAATTGCAACACTTGAATAAAGATTCAAACATCGGTTTAGTCTCCACATTCGAAGCGTCCGGGTTTGAAATTTACAGTGACGATGGCAATTCCCCCCAGAGAACTCTCATCAAACGGCAATTAAGCCCTGAACACAAAATTGATAAAGTCACCAAATCCATAACCCTTGGAAAATTAGACCGGCAGCTTTTCCAAAAACCTTATGCCGGGGTACTTTTTTCTTCAGTAACTCAATTAAGCAGCGCCCCATTTTTGACAGCGCGCTACGTCCAGCTTGTGACGGATCCGGCCTGGAATCGAATCATCTATGGTGATTACGAAGGCTGGATGAAAGCGTATAACGGCAGAGGAACGGGCCCGGAGGCTCTCAATCGTCCCCACGGCATCGACCGGGACGCGATTGGCAACGTCTATGTTGCGGACACCGGAAACGACCGCATCGTAGTTTTGAGGTTAGAGGGAACCGGAGAACAAACCGAACTGAAATATCAATTTAGTTTTGGTTCGGATGAAATGATGCACCCGTACGACGTCGCCTGGGACGGCGCCGGGACGCCATTTGATTCTTCGGACGATATTATCTGGGTGACCGACACGGGAAATCATCGAATTCTCGGATTCGCACTGGATGGAGAAGCGGCAACTTTGCGCTACAACTTTGGCGCAAGCGGATCGGCTGCCGGTCATTTTTTTGAACCCAAGGCTATCGGCATTGGCAGGTTTAACGGACTTTCCACCAACAGCCTTTATGTCGGCGACACCGGCAACCGGCGCGTCGTGAAATTGAATATTCTGGATAACAGTCTGGAATGGGCGAATGCAGTCACTTTTAAAACCGAGAGTCGAATCACCTCACTGGACGTCGATCACTGGGGCAATCTTTACGTCTCGGATCGCAGTTACTGCGAACTTCGAAAGCTCTCCTCAGACTTGGAACCAATTGTGTCTGTCAAAGGAACGGAAGATTCAATCATTGACCCCATGAACTTCCATGTGACTTTTGGGCAGGTTTATGTTCAGGCTGAAGACAAACGGTACTGGGCCGGCTACGATCAGGCCTTCACACTGGAAAAATGGTCGGAGACTTCCGGCGCCGAGCGTTTTCAACTCGGCCTTGATTTGATAAATTTCAAGGTGAAGTTGAGCGAAAACCTTGATCAAATGCTCGTCCTCTCCAAGTTAACCGACCATGGAAAACTCTCTCTCTTCGTAATTGATGAAAAAACGAATGCCACCGTCCGCCAGATTCCACTCGGTTGGATGATTCCCGGAGATAAAGAAATTTCCTGGGACCGCCGGGACGACCTTGGTTGGCAAACGAGGCCTGGCTACTACCGCCTGCAGTTATCCGCAGAGTCGAGTTACGGCAGTTTGACGACTTTAAAAGAAACGCCGCCATTTTACCTGCCGCTCTACTACTCAGATGACAGTGGTTCGGACATTTATCATGATGCGCATTTAGTGCAAGGTGTGCGTAGCAGCGCATGGGGCAATAGCCCTTTGGAGACAATCGCGAAACATCCCTCGGAAGTGATTTACCGGTTTACGAAGTTAAACCCGACGGCTGAATACGAGATAAGAGCTGAGTTTTACAACAAGGCGGGTACTTATCTGAAGCAACGGATTACGGCCGACGGTAGCTTAATCACACCCGATTTTGAACTACCGGCCGGGCAAATGGAAGTCGACTGGTCAGCGCTTCCGAGGGAAACTTATTCCGATGGTGAGATAGAACTTAAAATCTCCAAATCCGCTGGTGACGGGGATGCCATGATTTCCCGGCTTTGGCTGCGGGAAGCAAATTACGATCCCGCAAATCCACCCGCAAGTTTAGAGAATGAAGTTCAAATACCAGAAGAATATACCTTATCTCAAAATTTTCCAAATCCATTTAACCCTTCCACTACTATCGAGTTTGGCGTACCCGGAGAAACATTTGAAGACGTTACTTTGAAAGTGTTCAATGTTCTTGGTCAGACTGTGAGGGAATTAGTCAACGGCCAGCTCCCTCCGGGACGCCATTCGGTAACCTGGAATGGCAAAGATAATTTGGGGTTACAGGTTTCCAGCGGACTTTATTTCTACCAGCTTAATGCCGGGGAATTTGTTGCAATCAAAAAGCTCATTTTAATGAAGTGATATAAAAAACCTTGCAGGTCTTAAAGACCTGCAAGGTTTACTGGCTGAAGAGCATCTCAGAGTCCCACCCCCTAATTGAGCCAGAGGTCCGGGTCTTCCCGATCCGGGCCTTGTTTATTTAATGCTTTTTAATGAAAATTTGTTTTGAATATTTCCTAATATAAGTTATGTTTAATCAATTAATTACACAATATAATCGTGTGAGTTAAATGTGAATAACCTAGAAAATTTCACATTTTCAAAAATAAACTGACGCCTAAATAAAGTGCGTTTTAAGGATAAAGAATGATTTTCGTTTTTTACTAATTTGTTGCTTTTATTATACATGTGTATTGTTCATAACATGTTGATAACTTGTTAATAGACCGGACACAGGTTACGAAAGTGGGTTGGGGCTCAAAGGGACTGAACGATGTGGTGGATGGCGGAAAAAGGTCGGAGAAAATTTGGTTTTTTCCAAAACGGAGGTAAACGTGCACAACAAAGAAAACAAAACAATTCTGGTTATTGATGATGAACCGGTGATTGGGAGTATTATTAAAAGGTTTATGGGAAATAACGGTTACTCTGTTCACTTTTGTGCCTCTTCAGCAGAAGCGATATCAGCAACCAAGAATACTGTGCCGGAATTAATCATTTCCGATTTTAATTTGCCTTGCTGCAGTAACGGCATTGATTTGTGCCTGAAAATTCAGCAATCAACCAGGAAGCACGTCCCTGTCATAATCATTAGCGGTGAAACTAAAAATGAATTGAACGCAAAAAAAAGAGGCTTTGCGTTTATGGGCAAACCTCTGGAGAAAGAGAAATTTCTGCCATTAGTTGAGGAGTGCCTGAGCTAAAGCGACCTTAAAGTTTTCTGGGAACCCCATTAAGTCAAAGGCCTGGGTCATTCTGATTCGGGCCTTCTTTATAAATTCCTGACTTAACCACGAATGAACACATATAAGCACGAATTAAAAGACTACTCTTTCAAATTCAAGCTCTGCTTAGCCGAACTAATCCTTAAACTATTTTATCAACACTCATTTTTATATTTGTGTTCATTTGTTCGAATTCGTGGTTAATACTTTTTTGCCTATGAAATATCCTCTCCCTTTACACCGGTCATCCTTTCCACAAACCACACCCCCAAATAGCACAGCGGCGTGTCCAAAGCAGCGATAGCGACTTTCAAAATGTAAACACCTAAAATAACCCCCATCAAATCGCTGAAGTCACCGGTGAAAATGGTGGGGTTTTTGTAAAGGAAGATCGTGTTGACCGTAAATGTATCGATGAATTGTGAAATCATTGTGGAGGCGTTGTTGCGCAGCCAGAGGTGCTTGCCTTTGGTCAGTTTTTTCCAGAAGTGGAAGAGGCGAACGTCGATGAGCTGGGCGAGGAGATAGGCGGCCATCGAACCAAACAGCAACCGCCAGATGGGGCCAAAAATGTTAGTGTAATCTTCCTGCAGGGGATAAAACTCGGCGACCGGCAAACGAATACCAATTAAAGAAAACGCCAAAAGCAGCAGGCTCATGCAAAAACCCATGATCACCAGGAAGCGTGCCCGGCGGGCGCCATACATTTCCGAAACGATGTCGGTGATTAAAAACGTGAGCGGAAACCAGATAATGCTAACAGGCAGCACTATTCCGAAAGCGGTAAACAGCTTCACCCCGACTGTGTTGGTCAGCACTACAAAGGTAACGAATACCGCCATAAACCCGGCGTATAATTGTTCGTAACGTTTCATAACAAATTGTAGGGGCACAGAATTCTGTGCCCCTACGCCAGATTTTCCAATTTCAAAATCCGTTCTTTAATTTCTTCGGGAATGGGGACTTTTTTCGCGGCTTTATAATCGAACGACACAATCAAACCTTCACCTTCGGCAGCAATTTTTTGATGTTTGTGACTGACCACACAATAATCCATTACAAATCGATCCGACTCAATGCTTGAGACCTTGCCGCAAATCGTTACTTTATCCGGATAGGCAAGCGGTATTTTAAATTTACTTTCCGTAGCGGCAAGAATGGGTCCGCGGCCGGTCTTTTCCATAAATTCCAAATAACCGATTTTCTCAAAATAAGCGATACGCGCGCTTTCAAAATAGCGAAAGTAAACAATATTGTTGACGTGCTGAAAGGCGTCCATTTCACCCCAGGCAACCGGAGTCTCAATGGTCACGGAATAGTGTTTCAAAATTTCTTGCATTGGTTTGTGGGGAGAGGGCCGGTCGGCTGTGTTACTCATTACTTTTGCTAACGGTTACATTCGCAGTATCCTCGATCAATTCTACCCGGACTTCCCATGGTCGGCAGCAGACCTGGCAATCCTCTTCATATTTCTGGGAAATGCCGCCGGAATAATCAATGAAAATTTCGTTCGGTTCGCCGCAATGAGGACAAAAGATTTCTATGGTATCTTGCACGTAAAAGCCTCAATCTAATTTGTGCAAAATCAGCGAAGTCATAGACCCCTGCCGAAATTTTATGACCTATTTACAAAAGTTCTTCCAGTGACGCCAGTAAATAAACCACGTTTGCTTTATTAGAAGACTCCCCCATCAAACCGATTCGCCAAACCCGGCCTGCCAAATCACCTAAGCCGCCGCCGATTTCGATGTTGTACTCTTCCAACAACCGCTTCCTGATTTTCGCCTCTTCTAAATTTGCCGGAAGTTTAATTGAATTCAGCGTCGGCAGACGGATGCTTTCATCAACAAAAGGCGTCAAGTCCAATTTTTGCAGCCCGTTGATTAATTCCAAGCTGTTTTGTTTATGTCTTGTGAATCGCTGCTCAAGACCCTCTTCATGAATGAGTCTAAGGGCTTCGCGAAGGGCGTAATTCATACTGATCGGCGCCGTGTGATGATAAGCCCGGGTCTTGTCAGACCAGTAATCTGCAACCATGGTTGTGTCCAGGTACCAGCTCTGCACTTTTGTCTTGCGGTTTTTTGCAATCGACATCGCTTCGTCACTGAAGGTGATCGGCGCCAGCCCAGGTGGACAACTCAAACATTTCTGGGTGCCGCTGTAACAAACATCAATTTGCCAGTCATCCACTTTCACCGGCACCCCGCCAAGCGAAGTTACCGCATCCACAATCAGCAGCGCGCCGTACCTTTTACACAGCTCACCCACTTCCGCAAGCGGCTGCATGACGCCGGTCGAAGTCTCGGCATGCACCAGGGCCACGGCTTTTACACCGCCTGCTTGTTTCAACCGGTCTTCGATTTCCTGCAAGTCGATGCTTTTGCCCCAGGGTTTCTTAATCTGAATCGGCGTTGCGCCGCAGCGCTCAACAATATCCGACATACGATTTCCAAACACGCCGTTCACACCGATAATGACCCTGTCTCCCGGCTCAACCACATTGACGAAAGCCGACTCCATCCCTGCGCTGCCGGTGGCAGAAATAGCGATGGTAAATTGATTTTTGGTCTGGAAAACGAATCGTAAAAGTTGTTGGATGTCATCCATGATTTGCAGGAACTCCGGATCCAGGTGTCCAATGATTGGCGTTGAAAGCGCCCGGTAGACTCGCGGATGCACCATACTGGGTCCCGGTCCGAGCAGGAGTCTATGAGATGGATTTAGTTCATCAAAACTTTGCATTTCAAATCCTCTGAATATAATTAACGTAAGCACTTTTTAAAATAAAGCCAAACCCGGTTATAAACACGAGAATGACCGGATAACGGTATATTGGCAGAAAATAGCGTGTTTGTGTGTTCGAGTGTTCAGGTGCTAATATTTTGAAATTAATCAACTTGATAAAATACGTAAACACTTTAACACCTGAACACGCTAACACTGTAAAATTAAACGTAGCAATTTAAAAAAACATGTCAACAAAAGCAAATGATACCGGTGGTCCGAACTTTTCTCTTGATTATCCTTTCACTTATTAATACTTTTAGTCACACATTTAAGGAGATCAATTGAAAATATCACGTCTGAAAACCAAAATTGTTTTTTCAGCATTTTTCTTATCCGGCAGTCTTATTTCCTGCGGGCACAGCAATTCCCCCGAAGGGGTGGCCGAGGAATTTCTCTTCCGTTACTTCATAGAATTGAATCAGCGGGGTGCGCTGGAGTTAAGCACAGGTCTGGCAACAGATAAGCTCAATAAAGAAATCGAGCTGACCCAGAATATCCGGATGTTGCCCAACCTGGATCTGGCTCAACATAAACCCTTTCTCGATTATGAATTGGTTAACAAGCAAAGCCGCAGCGAAAATTCCGTTACCTTTTTTTACGATGTAACCATTGAAAATAAAAACGGGGAGGACTACAAACGCGAGCTGATTTTAACCACGGTCGATATGGACGGCGATTGGAAAGTAAATAATTTCGATACTTTTTTGAAGTGACAGCTATTAGCTCTCAGCCTTCAGCTATCAGCTAAAAAATTTGAAGCTGGAAGCTGATAGCTGACTGCTGGAGGCTTAACTTTGGCAATGTTTCTGCTCGTTATCTCTGCACCCGGAATCATTGGCGGTTTTGGAATTTTAAAAAAGTATTCCTGGGCCAGGGTTTTAGTTCTTATTCTAGGCGCTTTAAATTTACTTAACATCCCGTTCGGAACCATTCTCGGAGTCTACACTTTCTGGGTGCTTTTGAATGAGGAGGTGGCAAAAGAGTTTACTTAGTTTATTCTGCTTGGTAGGATACATTTATATTTTAGACTTTTCTTGACTTATTGCGCTCATTATGTTCTCATGGAAGATAAAAAAAAGCAAAGCGGTTGTTTCTTTTAGCAGCTACACCCCGAAAGAATTTCGCAATGCTCAGAACCGCAATTTGGATGGAGAGCTTTCACACGAAGCTTTGTCGCCCAAAGGCCAGCTCTTTATCATTGCGAGCACGACTAACACAAAGGATGAAAAAAGAACCAGCGAAAGCGGCATCGCCGAAAATATTCTCAAAGAGGTCTATTATTCCTACCCGTCTGACGACGTTGTCACCTGCCTGAAACACGCTTTCCATGATGCAAATACCCTGGTCAATGAACTCTCAAACGATAAAGATCAGAAACACCAATTCGGGGTAAAATGTACAGTTCTGGTGCTCACAGATGAGCGGGGTTATATCGCTCAAGTTGGTGATAATCACGTCTATCGTGTTACAAAGGACAAGCTTGAGAGACTGACCAGCGATGATATTGGGGTTGGCGGGAAGCAAAGTTTCGCACTCGGTTTGGGAGCAAAAATCAATGTTCATTTCAACCGGTACATCGCGTTAAAAGCCGGGGATTCCTACTTGCTGTGCACAAATCCGCTCACCAACGTGAATCATCATTTGGTTAGAAGAATCGTTTTACGGAATAGTCCAGGGGACGCCTGCAGAAAAGTGACTGAATTAATTCAAGAAAAAGGTCATGCGGAGAAAATCAATGTTCAGGTGGTTCGGGTTAATTTCACCCCCGGTCAGCCGATTCGACCCAAGGCTGGGTTTTTTAATCAGAAGGCGTGGGTACCGGCGCTCGTGCTATTTTTGCTTATGCTAAGCGCAACACTTGTTTTTTATAATAACAAGGATGATCTGCCTGAACAAGCAATTGCACAAGCACAGGCAATTCAAATAAATGACCCACCTGGGTTTGAAAAAGAAGACCCACCGATTGAAGAAATCGAAAATAACAAAATTGAACTAACTACCCCCGAGCCTGCCCAACAAATAGTGGAAGAAGAAAAGCCCAACATCAAACCGAATGAGTCTGCAAATCCTGTGGCGGTTAAAACGAAGGCGCCGGGACCAGACCCGCCAATCCTGGTCTCACCCTCTTTAAGTGACCAATGGAATCTAAAACACCTGCGAGAATCCGATTACCAAATTAAAGATGAGAAAATCACTTTTTTAGCAACTCCGAATATCAAAAAAGCTCTCTATCAAACCACAGCTCTAAGCGATTTTATGGTCCGGATGGAAGCGCGCATTAGAAACGACAATGCAGCCGGCAGATTCGGTGTGATCGTAGGATATAAAGCGATGCAAGATAGCCCCTATGAGATTTATTACCTATTATCCTTATTTAAACAAAAGGAGTTCTTGTTGCAAAAATACTCCGGTTTTCGAAAAGAGCTTGTTACGAGAATTCCCATAAACTTTGATTCGATTCAAGGCAACTTTCAGGAGATTCAACTGGAAGTAAAATGCTCCGGCCCCTTCATTGAACTCTATGCGAATCAAAAGCAAGTTTTCCGATGGCATACAGGAGAAGAACTTGTGTCCGGGCAAGTAGGTATCTTCGTATCACCGGAGACTGAAGTAGAGATTTCAAAATTTGAAATAGTCAAGGGTGTGGAATTTACTCAGAAATGACTTGAGTTCTTGGAACCTCGGCATACCCTTTTAGGCAGTTTAAGTAAAGGAATTTTACCGTCTTGATTCATGCTCCAGATACTTATCGAGTGGATTCTCCTGTGAAGTGTTAAGAGACTTAATCCAGTCGATGACCGGTTGACGATAGTTTATGGATAGCTCAACCGGCTCCGAATCATGGAGTTTGAAATTCAGGGTCGGCAAAGAATACAGGAAATCCGTGGTCAACACACGATAAGTAGAATCCGGATGAATCGGAGTGCCGTCGGATAAGCGGTGCCCGCCAATTGATGTCATGCCCCCCATCACCAGATTACCGATATCTTCTACTAATTGAGCACCGGTCAAATCTAATTCAAGTAAAAAGTTATCGAAGGGTAAGACACCCAATAGGGTCGCTGATGTAATATTTCCCCCTGGAATCGTCTGCCGAATGCCCCCCCTGTTTGTCAATGAGACATCAGCGGTTGGGAAAGAGATAAGCCACGAATCTGTAATCATGTTAAACATAGCGTTGGACCGCTGTTCAACGGCCTGGTTTACATACCCAATGACTTGCGAAAATTCCGCGTCCACTTTTGACTTCCAATTAGAAACCACGGCTGCAATATTCGGAACCGGCGAGCCACCCACATTGTCGTGGGTAGTCGGCTCCATGTTAACAACCCTGTGAGCAACGGTGTCGAAGGCAATTTTAACCTTTGCATAATTTCTCATGAAGGCACCGCCTTCTATAATAGCAACACCGTCCCTGACTTCGCCAATGAGCTCATTACAGTGACCTCCACCAATAACGGAAATCCCCAATCGAGTTGCAACCGGCACCAACTCTGTCATTTCAGTATGGCAAATATGACCAATAACGACGAGCAGTTCTGCGCCATCATTTTTAACCTTTGGAACAACTTCCTCTAAAGCAGTTTTGTAAGGGATAAAATCGTAATCCGCAACATTGTCCGGAAACGTGGTAACAGGTGTACTCGTCGTTGTTAAGCCAATGAGCCCGACCTTAATCCCGTTCACTTCTTTGATAACATACGGCTGGGCAAAATCAGCAAGGTCACCCGTTTGCTTTTCCCTGATATTAGCGGATAGAAAAAGAAAATTAGCCTGCGAAATCCTCTCTTTCAAGCCCGCAACTTTAAAATCGAATTCATGGTTGCCGATAGCGGTGGCGGTGTATTCCATAGCATTCATGACATCCACCATCGACTCTCCTTTGAATGCCGTTGAAATTGCCGGACCGGTCCAATTGTCGCCGCCGCTTAAGATGAGAAATGGTCCATCCGACGAATACCCTTCCTTTTGCTGCCAAACGCCCATCATTTCAGCGGCGCCGCCAAAACCTTCTGTACCCTCCATCCAGCCGTGTTCATCGTTCGTATACAAAAGAATGATTTGGCGAACGTCATCGGTTTCTTCCCTGCGACCCTTGAGTATTGACTTTTGATCAGAACAGGATAATATCAGTAGAATGATACTGAAGGTAATAAGCCATTTGCGTTTCATACTTTAACCTTTGATTTTGGTGTCTATTTAGGGCCGCTCCGGCTCCTCGCCCCGAATTCATTATTATATTTTTAAAAGGAATGTCGGGGCGAGGGATCCTGCGCGGGCTTCGTGCGCCTCCTTCCCGACTTCATTATTATATTATTTAAGGAAAGTCGGGACGGGGTCGCACTCCGCAACATTTGGAGTTCAAGTTTGTAGTTCAAGCTTTAGCTTGTCTTGGTCGTCAAAAATCATTTATCCCCTCTTGTTCCCAAGTTCTCCAGAGTGTGTGAAAAGTATCCACCTGCCTCATTCCCAAGCTCCGCTTGGGAACGCAATTGCCTGGAAGCTCTGCTTCTTTTAATCAGTAACAACAGCCTCCACCTCCATCTCGACCAAATACTCATCCCCGATAATCCCGGCCTGTACCAGCGTATTTGCTGGTTGGATGTCCCGAAACCGCTCGCCGTGAACACGAGCCACCGCTTCCCAGTCGGAGACATTCTGCACATATATCCGGGTGCGGACCACGTCCTTCAGCTGCCCGCCAAGGGAATTTAGCGCCCCCTCGATTTTATCGATGACAAAGTGCGTTTGCGCTGCCGGATCCCTGCCGCCGATTGCCCGGTCACCTTGGGTGGCGGTGGTGCCGGAAACCAGGATTCTCTTGCCATGGCGAACCGCCCGGCTGAAACCGGCGAGATCCTCCCAAACCGTTCCACTCAACACTTTGCTGCGACCGTCCCCTCCGGCTTGTGCTTTGTAAGGTGGCGGAATCGACTCGATGTGGTGGCTTAAATCCCCCGACGCCGTCAGAAACGGCGGCTTACGATATTCATCGCCGCAGTCACCGGGAATCGGCTGCAGTTTTGCCAGAGCCTCATCAATTTCCCTGCGGCTTGTTTTATCCAGGGAGAACCCGAACAGACGCAGGTTGTCCTGGATATGGTCACTCTTCCCAAGGCGCGCACCGATGATAACGCCCCCGACGGCAGGCTGCTCAAGAATGTAGCGGGAGGCGACGTTGGCCATCGAGACGCCGTCTCTTTTCGCCACGCTTTCCACAGTGCGAAGCAACTCCTGAAAAACCGTCCACCCGCCTGCTGCTTTGATAAATCGGCCGTATTTCATTTGCGACCAGGTCTCGAGTTTGTGCCAGTCCGGCTCCGGTTTACCCAGCCAGCGCTCGGTTAGAAAGCCGCCGGCGACCGTTCCAAATGCCAGCAGTTTGACGCCATGCTTTTGGCAAAGTTCAGTCATGCCATTGCAGGCGCGTTGATCGAGCAGGGAGAAGCAGACTTGATTTGATACGACTTCGATGCCGCTATGAATGACAATCCGCAGGTGAGCAGTGTCGACGTTGGTCAAACCCAAATAACGAATTAAGCCTTCTTCCTTGAGCTCCTGCAGCCAAAACAGGCAATCCAGCCAGCCCGGATCGGCATAGTTCCAGGCATGGAATTGCAACAAGTCAAGCCGGTCGGTTTGCATCCGGTCGAGGGAGCGCTGCACGGCGGCCTTTACTTCGTCTCTTGTTACAGGCCCGGGCTTTGGCACCCATTTTGTCAAAAGCTGCACCGCCCCCGGCTCATTTTGTTTTTGAAAAATGCCGGCGATCTCTTCTGCGGAACCGTAATGGTCGGCCATGTCAAATGTAGTCAGGCCGGCATCGACATAGGGCTGCATTGCCGCGGCAGTCGCCTTAAGATCTAGCTTTTTGCCCTCTCTTTCCAAATCTGCAATTTGCCACAGTCCGGTCAGGATGCGGGAAATGCTGAAGTCCGGTGCTATGTCACATCTTTCTATTTTTTTACTCATATAAAAGATGACAAGTTGAAGTAATCATGTAAACAGAATCATTCGCTAACCTAAACAAATACTTTTTCCACCGAATTGCGCCGAATGCACCGAAACTCACCGAATTAAACCGGCTTATATTTTTTAAAGTCATTTTGAAGAATCAAACGTTTAAATTGCAAACTGCGGCGTGAGAAGTTAACAACATAACCAACCCTTTCGACTTCGCTCAGGGCAGGCTTCATAAATACTTGCTTCTAAATAAGTAAGAAGTTGCCGGATGTGAGAATCGTTTAAATCTGGCACTGTCTTAAATTCAACAATAAGTTTGTTTGCAACCAAAATGTCTATTCTGTACTTTTCTTCAAGCTTTTCACCTTTGAAAAAGATATCGATCCATTTTTGTCTTTCTGCGTGATAACCTCGCTTTTCGAGTTCTTTTAGGACACAGGCTTCATAAATTTTTTCACTAAGATTTTGTCCCATGAGTTTGTGCACTTCAATACAAGCACCTATGGTTTCATCCGACAGCCTTTTGTAGAGAATATATTCCATAATTCAACCCCTCCTCACAACCCAAATGAGATACATTAATTTTAAAAAAAATTCGGTGACCCTCTGTGAATTTCGGTGTGCTTCGGTGGGAATTATTTTCACCACAGAAAAATCGCCAAAGTGAATGGTCATTCATATTCATAAGATTACTCTGGTGGCAGCTTGGAAAATATGGCTTTCACATCGACCCCGCTTTGACGCAGGCTGCGCAGCTCGCGCAGATAAATTCCGGTGGCGATGGCCATCACGATTAGCCAAACCGGCGTTGAGTGAAAATACCAGGCACTGACGGAAGCAGAAAGGTCCTTCCAAATATGAACGACCAGAAATCCGCCAAGCATGATCGCACCTAACAACGCCAGCGGTATCTGAATTTTGCGGTTCGAAACAACCCGTACATCTCTGGCAATTTCCGGGTTCCTTTTTGGCAGCCAGAGCACGGAAAGGCACATCAACAGAAAATTCACCAGCATTGAAGTCACCAGGATGTCCACACCGAGAAAAAAATCACCTGCCAGGTGACTACCCAGGATGCCTAGCGAGGCCATGATGCCGCTGAGGATGATGGCGAGGGTTGGCGTGTGTCTTGTTGGGTGAACCTTGGCCACACGCTTTGGGAAGATGCCGTCTCCTGCCCAGGCAAACATCAGCCGCGAGACCGCCAGCAGCATTGCCGGCAGATCGTTGATCAGCGCAACCGCCGCCCCTGCGAGGATTGCCACGGTCCAACCTGTCGGCAGCAGGTAGCCCAGAAGTCCGGGTGCGGTAATATCCTTGATCATGGCCTGCTCGGCGATGTATTGCCACGGCACCGCATGATAAATCGCTGCTGTGAACAAGAAGTAAAATGTCCCGACTGTCAATACGGCAATTCCGATAGCCAACGGCAGGGTACGGCCCGGGTTCTTTGCCTCACCGCCGGCCTGGGCGATGGAGTCGAAGCCAATAAAGCTCGAAAAAAGAATGGCTGCTGCTGCCAGATAAGTACTAAACTGCAGCGGCCCTATGCCGCTAGCAGGAATGGTGCGACCCTCCCGCTCGAGCAACGCTGCGGCAAAATCGTTGTGGTCGAACATGAAGCCCGCCACAATAACGACGCCACCCAGGGCGAACATGAGAAACATCATGGGGATGAGAGTGCGCTGATACAATTTCGCCCCGCGCAGGTTTACACCGACAAAAGTCCACAGAAAGATTAACGGCAAAATCAGCCGGAGGGGTCCCGACTCAAGGGTATCTGCCAAAGTCTGCCAGCCGACTGCAGCAACGAAGTCGCGCAGAAATGGCACGATGACATACGAAACCACACCGATGGCGATGGAAAGCCCGAACCACTGGGAAAAGCTGGCGACAAATCCGAGATACGGATTAAGCGCCCGGCTGGCATAAACGTAGCTGCCGCCGGCCCGGGGCATGGCCGAAGCCAGAATAGCATAGGCCAGCGCCGCCAGAATGGCCGGGACTGCCGCGAACAGGTAGGCCGGTAAAACATACGGCCCGATGCCCGGCACGCTGCGCTGGATCATGAACGGAATAATGTTGATGGCCGCGCCCAGCATGGAACAGATGCCCGTGGCGGCCAGGCCGAGTAGGCCCAGGTTGCGGGCCAGGCCGGTTGTGGTTGTTTCTGAGGCTTTATCCATGGATTGATTTACCTATTTTGCTGCAGTAGTAGGGGCGCTGCGC